>JAHDCN010000141.1 GCA_020629815.1 Verrucomicrobiota bacterium | reverse complement strand
AAATGGCGGAGGGAGTGGGATTCGAACCCACGGTAGGGGATACCTACACTCGATTTCGAATCGAGCGCCTTAAACCGGACTCAGCCATCCCTCCGTATTTTTGAAGACGCGAAGGTTACTCTCAATCACGTCGATTTCAATGCATCGCCAAGAAGCTCTAGCTCTTCGCTCGATTGACGTATTTGTCCCGACACACTGCGATGGCATCAAGCATCAGCTCTGCCTCTTTGCGCAACTCCGGATTCAAACTGCCCGCTGCATTGTTATGACGTTTGTACAAGTGTGCCAGGTGAACCTTGATCTCTTCCGTGCTCATTTTTGAAGGCTCCAATTCGCACATCGCTTCGGGAGTCATCCGGGCAAAAATTCCACCTACCTTGAGTTGTTCGGATTTTTTAGCGGGCTTGGATTTCTTTTTGAGCGAAGCCGAGGAAGCTTCTTTCGCAACGTCTTTCTGCTTGTTGCTTTCTTCTCCCTGGCCGCTGAGCCAATCAAAAACTTTTCGGATCATCCTGGAATTCGTTGTTGGATTAGGCAATTTTTACCTGTTTCAGATACGCCGACTTTCTCTTGATGTCTTCTTCGCTCAGGACTCCTTCGCCTTTGTATTCGATGGCGACATCTTTTTTCAAACCGGATTCTTCATCAAACACCTGAGCCTGAACTCGTTGGTTCTCATCGTAGCTGTAGGTAACCGTGACCTGACAACCAGCCGGCCGACCTTTGGGGACCTTTAAGCTGATTTTTCCCACCACATCCACATACTTTGGATCCAAATCCTCACCCTGGGTAATCTCTACTTCGATCAACTCTTCGTTATCTTCCGATGTCATGTAGGTCTGAGACATCGAACAAGGGATTGGAGTATTTTTGGGAATAACAATCGAGTTTTGGACCTTTGCTTCACCCGTAGCGGCATCTTCGATCAAAGCCAAAGTTCCGTAGCTATGATTGCAAACCTCAGAAACGGAACGGGCACGTTGCGCAAACAGAGCCGCCCCCAGGGCTACGCATTCGTCGACATTTCCGCAGGAGATCGGAGGCTTGCCAAACTGCTCTTCCAATAGCTCATGAATCTTCGGTATTCGGGTACTGCCTCCAACCAGCACTACGTGATCAATATCCTGGGGCAGCAGACCCAACTGATCGAGGGCTTGTTCCACCAGCATGACTGTCCGGATCAACAGACGCTTAATGGCTTCTTCGAAGGTATCGCGAGTCAGCTCGATCTTTGCAATTCCGTCCTGCTCTGTACCGACTGTTTCGGCAACAACGTTCAGCTTGGATAAGCGCTTTTTGGTATCTTCAGTCGCAGATAAAAGACGCCGGCGCTGTTCTTCATCCAAAACCAGATCACGGCCACTGGATTCCCGAAATTTTTCCGCGATTAATTCGATCAGAACATCGTCAAAATCTGTCCCACCCAGATGTCGGGCTCCTTCGGACAAAAGAATATCGATATTGTTGCCCTCGATCTCCATGATGGTGATATCGAGAGTGCCGCCACCGAGGTCGTACACCATGATTCGGCCATCGACTCCTTGATTGTGCGCATAGTACAGCGCAGCAGCAGTCGGCTCATTCACGATCCGTGTGACCCGTAACCCGGCGATTTTTCCCGCAGCTACAGTGGCCTTTCGCGCTAACTCGTTGAAATTAGCAGGCACCGTTATCACGACATCCGAGACCGTCCCAATCAACTTAGCGCACTCGTTCTTTAGCTTGGAAAGAATGAGTGCCGAAATCTCGGTAGGAGTCCATTTTTCCCCGTCGATCTCATACACATGAGACGGGTCATCCATAAACTTCTTGGCGTGATGGACCGTCCTCTTTGGATCCCCTCCATCTTTGGCTGATGAGCCGACCAATTTCACCCCCTCAAATTTGTCGAAAAAGACAACGGATGGGGTCAAACGCTCCCCGTCTGCATTGGGAACAATTTCCGGGTTTCCATCCGGTCGAACGTGGGCCAGCGCTGAGGTGCTGGTTCCCAAATCAATTCCTACAAACTTGGCCTTTTTCTTCTCCATAGTCGGTCAACGACAAGCCTTTTTCATTTCTGAATAAAGGCAAACTTTCAGACTTTGAAGATAACGGAGATTCACCCAATGGCCAAACGAATAGCAAAAATTTTCCGTCACTGAAGGCTAGCTCACCATCACCTCTGCTTTGCGCAAAATAACCTCGCTGCCGCCGTTCACATAAACGTAGCCCGGGCGAACAGTTTCAAGAACCACAGATCTGCCGTCCTCTTCCGATTCCGTTCCCCCATTTGATTTTGGTTTTCGGCCTTCGGGCGGAGAAATCAACTTGATACGCTTCCGCTCCTCAATCGATATGATTTTCCCCGGTTCCAACTCGTATCGATTCACGGAATGCTCCCTCAGCATATCGAGAAAACTGTCCCGGAGAATCTCCAACTGCTCGGATACCTTTGGATAACGCCACTTCTTGTCGAAACGGTTGGCGAGGTCTTCCAGAAGGTCGAGTTTGCCAATCAACTTTTTGCAAAATGCCTTTTCCGTAATCGAACCATTCGACACGGAGGTGGCCGGTATAACAGTGTCCTCTACGTCGGCAAATACTTCGTTTCGATCAACTCCACTACTGCTCGATTTTCGCTTACGCTCTATCGCATTTTCCATCTCCTGCTCGAGGTTTTTCAACGCATCGATTCGCTTTTCGGCAGCGGCCACACGGCGAGTCAGCTTTTCCTCCTGATCTCTGCCCTCCTGGCAGCGTTTCTCAATGCTCGACAATTCGTCCTGAGCTACCTGCAGACCGCTTTGCATTTCTTTGTAGCGGCTCTCCATCTCTTTGCCCTCTTTCTCCATTCGGGAACGGCCAATCTGCAGCTCTTTCAATTCACTGCTCAGTCCTGCGAGCTTTGTATTCAGTGAATCTTCCCGCTCTGTTGCATCCGAGATTCGCGATTCAACATGTTCCAGAGAAGAGTATTTTTTGGAAAGGTCTGCATTTTCTTTTTGCAAGGTCTTGAACTTTGACTGCCACTCTGCTGATTCCTTCTTCCAGTCTGCTTCCGAATCCTGAAGCGACTCCTTTAGCTGTGACAATTGTTCCCTCAAGTCATCCGCAGAGGCTTCGGCCAGGGATTGTTTTTTCCGGCTGTTCTCCAGCTCAGTCTCAAGAGTGGATACCGTTTCCTGATGGCTTTGCGTAGCTTGCGTCAACGCTTCCTCAGCGCTGCGGACCTCAGAGGATTGTTCGCGCTTGTGATCTAATTCCTGATCCAGTTTTGCCTGGACCTGGTCGAGCTCATCCTGCAGCTGGTTGAGTTCGTCATCTTTGCCATTCAGGATTTCCTCAGTCGTGGCTTTCTCGGCGGAAATCTCTTCGCGTTGGCGGATCGCCTCGGTTAACTCCTGCTCTGCTTGAGCCAGTTTCTCATTGCCCTCCTGCTTCAATCCCGAAACGGCTTCGTTGTGATCCTGCTCCTGTTCTTCCAGGCTCTTGTTCAGTTCTGCCACTTTCTGATTGAGATCAGATACCTGCTGCTTTTCGTTCTCGAGAGCCTCTTTCCCTTTTTCGATCTCTGTGTGAAGCTGAGAAACTTCCGTATTCTCGAATTCCCGAAATTTTTTCTCTGATTCCCGTAAGCTTTCCAGGGCTTCTTTCTTTTCCAGCTCCAAAGAGGCAAACTCCTCCCGAAGTTGACTCAGCTTTTCGGAAGCTTCCTCTGCTGCGCTGGCAGATTTGGCGTCTGCCTGCCGTTTGCTTTCCTCGAGTTCCTGATAGGACTTCTTCTGCTGGTTCAAATCTTTGACCAGTCGTTCCAGCTCGGCCTTTTCTTTGGCAAGGCCATCTTCCGCTGACTTCTTTTCCTCCCCAAGTTGCTCGACCTTATTCTTCAGGTCAGAGATAGCTGACTCCGCTTTCTCTTTTTCGCTGCCCAACTCGCCTGCAGTTTTTTGAGAAGTCTCCAGATCAGCTTTCAGGGCTGCCAGATTTTTTGACTCTTCCTTCCGTTCTGCAACCAAGGTTTCGTGCTCGGTGCGCAAATCCTTCTGCGCTTCTTTTAACTTGGTGATCTCCGACTGCGCCGCCTCCTGTTCCTCGGCAGACTTGGCTTCCGACTTCTTCAGCGTATCTAACTCGGATTCGAGCTGCTTTGATTTTTCCTGCTCTTTGTTGGCTAAATCTTCAACCTCCTGAATTTTCCGGGAGAGAGCCTCTTTCTCTTCATCAAGCTCGGCTACCTTGCTTTGCAGAGAAGACACTTCATTGCCGCTCTCCGCAGACTGCTGGTCGAGAGAATCGGCACGCTGCGTTTCCGTATCAAGTTTCTGCGAGAGTTCATTCAACTCCTTTTCCAGTGCTTCGGCACGCTTGGCACTTTCCTGCTCAGCCTCCTGTAGCTTTGCCTCTGTATCTTGAAGGCTAGACTGGAGCTCATCTAAATCGGATTGCAGAGCAGCTTGTTTTCTTTCTGCCTCTTCCAGTGCCTCAGAATCTGTCTTGATCTGATCACTCTGAGTTGCGTTCTCTTTTTCGAGTAGCGAAATTTGCTTTTGGAGCTCTTCTGTCTGGCGCTTCCCGGCCTCTGCGGAAGTTTGCTCATTCTTCTCGAATTTCGCTGCCAGCGCAGCAGCTGAAGCGGCTTCGGCAGATTTACTGGAAAGCTGGTCGGCAATGGATAGGCGCTCGGACTTTTCTTTTTCCCATTTCCGACCGAGTGATTCAGACTCCCGCCTTGTCTCCTTCAGCTCGGCAGCCAGATTCACCTTCTCTTGTTCCAAATCCTGAATCTGCTTTTGCAGTTCAGTGATAGCCTCCTCGTTCCGGGCTGCCCCATCCGCAGCGACTTCGGCCGATTTGGCTTTTCCTTCCGATTCAGCCAATTGCTTCTTTAAACCGGAAATTTCTTCCTTAAATCCAATTTCTCTCTCGGTGAACTTTGATGTCAGATCTGCGACTTCACGGGCGTCTTTTTCTGTGTTTTCCCGCCGTTTCTTTTCAGACTTCTTGATGTCAGCAAGCTGCTTCTCCCACTTTTCCTGCTCCTTCTTTTGCGCATTCTTGAGCGAGCGCAGTTCTTTTTGGGCTGACTCCAGTTCTTCTTTCGTTTTCTGAAGTTCGATATCATCCCCTTCGCTGCCCTCAGAAGGTTCCACGGTGGGAATTGCGGTGGTTTTATTGGTCTTGATCGCCTGAGTCGCTTCCTTTCGGTCGCCCAGGGCCACCACCTTTGGACCAGTGTCAATGTGCTCAACTACCGCAACTTTCAGAACGCCGAATTTCAGGAAGTCGCCTTCCGCAACGGGGATCGGCTTTTCTTTCGGAACACGGTCTCCATTGACGAAAGTGCCGTTGGCCGAGCCTAAATCGACGATGGTATAATTCTCATCAGCGTCCTTACGAATTTCCGCATGATAGGCAGATACGTACGACTCTTTGATGCGAAGATCATTATCGAAACGCCTGCCAACGCGGTATTTGGACTTTTTCAGGACCAACTCGAAGACATCTCCTTCGTCGTTGGTAGCGACCTGCAGTTTGAGAATCATGATTTTTGAAGACTGTAACCCCGAAAATAGCAAAATTCACGGGTGGCTGGAAGGCCAAAAGAGGGCCGCAATCAATCCATGATCTGAGCCGGTTTTCAATGCCGTTTTTCAGGGATAATTCATTGAATAAGAGAGTTTGGTGAAGCATCTTTTCCCACCTGCACGCATGAAGCTTTACGACACCATGTCTCGCGAGTTGAGAGAACTCTCACCCCGCGACGGCGAAACCTATCGATTTTACTGCTGTGGCCCCACTGTTTACGGCCCGGCTCACATTGGAAACTTTCGCACCTTCGTTCTTCAGGATGTGTTTCGCCGCACCGTGGAGTTATCTGGTTTGAAAACCTTTCATGTCCGCAACCTGACCGATGTGGATGATAAAACGATTCGAGATTCACAGGCGGCCGGACAATCTTTGAAAGAGTTCACTGATCACTGGCGGGACAAATTTCATGCCGACTGCGAGAGCCTGAATGTTTTGACTCCCCACAAGGAACCGAGCGCAGTCGAACACATCCCGCATCAGGTTGAAATGATTGCGGACTTGGTGGAGAAAGGTCACGCTTATTCCAGCGACGATGGATCCGTTTATTACAACGTAGGCAGCTACGAAAACTACGGTCGACTTTCCCGTCTCGATCAGCGGGAATTGAGGAGCGGCGCCTCCGGTGCAGTCGCCGATGATGAATACGACAAAGATTCCGTGGCAGACTTTGCCCTTTGGAAAGGACGACGCGATGAAGACGGCGACAACTTTTGGGAGAGCCCATGGGGTCAGGGTCGCCCGGGCTGGCATCTCGAATGCTCCGCGATGTGTAAAGAGTACCTTGGCGACACCTTTGACCTCCACTCCGGCGGGGTTGATTTGATCTTTCCTCATCACGAAAACGAGATTGCTCAAAGTGAAGCATGCAACGGCCACCACATGGCTGATCACTGGTTTCACCTCACTCACCTTCTGGTCGATGGCGGCAAGATGTCCAAAAGCGTCGGCAATTTTTATACCCTCGATCAACTTCAGGAGGCAGGCTTTTCGCCGGCGGAACTTCGCTATGTTTTAATTTCCGCCAACTATCGTCAGCCCTTGAATTTTGTTGCCCGGGACGATGAAGGAAACGAATCCTTCCCTGCTTTATTGGGTGCCCGACAGGCTCTCGAAAGAATGGCACGCTTCGCCGAGGCGCTGACCCAACAGGGTATGGTCGCTGACCCAACAGGGTTAGATCAATCGCTGGAGCATCGTGAGATGGGTTCTTTTCAGGAAGCCTTCGCTGCGCTCCAGAACGACCTCAATACCCCCGATGCACTGGGTAAAGTTTTCTCGACGATTAAGAAGATCACACCGGCTGAACTCAGTTCCGAAGAAGCTCTGAAGGAATGGCGCGGATTGCACTTCGTTCTCAATGCTCTGGGACTTGAGCTGCCAGACCTCTCTGCCAATGCAGCCGAAGCTCCGGCGGAAATTGTTGCCCTGGCCACCGAGCGCTGGGAAGCGAAGCAGGCGAAGGACTGGGGACGCGCTGATGAGTTGCGCGATCAAGTCACTGCCGCCGGCTGGGAAATCAAGGATGGTAA
>JAHDCN010000140.1:2613-7132 GCA_020629815.1 Verrucomicrobiota bacterium | reverse complement strand
CCACCCTGACGGTCAGCACTGGCCGGAGCGATGTCTTCGAACAGCTCCTTGGTGCAACGCTGAGCCAGCTGGTTGCTTCCCAAAATGGAAACCGAACGACGGCGGCTGTGTAGGGTATTGGTTTTGCCAAGAGTGACGAGCTTTTCGGCGAACGGACGAAGCGCCTTGGCTTTGGCCAGGGACGTTTTGATCCGACGCTGCTCGATCAGGCTGCAGGCGAGGTTGCGGAGCATCGCTTCGCGGTGCGCCTTGTCACGCTGCAGTTTGACGGTTTTGCTTCTGTGTCTCATTGAAATATTCCAGTGATGGGGACTTCCCCGTTAGTCGATGTTTTGCGCGATCAGCGCTGCCAGACCCGGACCTTCGGCCGAACGGTCTCCACCCAGCAGAGTGGCGGCAAACGGTTGTTCGATCAAGCTCGGATCGATTTGCATTCCGAGAGAAAGACCCAGCTCATGCAGCTTGTCTTTGATCTCGTTGAGAGATTTCTTTCCGAAGTTCCGGTATTTCAGCATCTCTGCTTCGGACTTCATTGCCAGCTGACCAACAGTGGTAATATTCGCGTTGTTCAGGCAGTTTGCCGCACGAACGGAAAGCTCGATCTCGTTGACGCTCATGTTGAGCAGCTTCTTGAGCTCGGCATTTTCTTCGCTCTGAGTCTCTGGACGATCTTCGATATTCACAGCGTCGTCGTCGTAGTTAACGAATACGTCGAGGTGGTGACGCAGGATCGCAGATGCCTGAAGCAGCGCTTCGTGTGGCTCAAGACGACCGTCGGTCCAAATATCGAGATCCAGTTTATCGTAATCAGTACGCTGTCCCACACGAGTGTTGGAAACCGCGTATTTCACCCGGCGAACGGGTGAGAAAATCGAATCAACAGGAATCACGCCGATTGGCATATCCTTGTGTTTGTTGTCTTCCGCAGTGAAGAAACCACGACCGACGCGAACTTCCATCTCCAGAGAGAACTTAGTGTTGCGATCAAGTGTGCAGATGTGCTGCTTCTTGTTAACGATTTCGTATTGAGAAATTTCTTCGATGTCTCCTGCAGTTACATCGCCTGCCTTATCGACTTTCAGAGAAAGTGTAGCCGGGTCTTTGTTTTCGAAGTGCTTGAAGCGGATTTGCTTCAGATTGAGGATGATTTCGGTCACGTCCTCAACTACGCCGGGAAGCGAAGCGAATTCGTGCTGAACGCCGGCAATTCGAACGGAAGTAATGGCAGCACCTTCGAGAGAGGACAGAAGCGCGCGGCGCAGGCTGTTTCCAAGGGTGTGGCCGAATCCGGCTTCAAATGGCTCTGCCGTGAAGTGGGCAAAGGTTTCGGTGGCGTTATCTTCGTCTTTGATAAGACGATCCGGGATTTCAAACGGAGCTAGTGTAACTGACATGTATTTTTTGTAGGTTGCCGGGTTCCCCTTGGTAGAGCGTGTTTCCCTTATTTTCTGCCAAAAAATTGACTGAAAAGAAATACCAGGACCGACGGCGATTAACGTTCGCTCGGAGGCGCGGAATATGGCGATTTTTTCCGCAAAGTAAACTGGTTTTTTCCACCCAGCCTTTAAGCGGACCAATTTTGCGCCAAATCAGGCAGATTTAGCGGCGAATCTTAGGCTTTCTCGGAGCTGGCAAGGTAGAATCCGGCTGAGAAGGCGCGAGAATAGGGCCCGTAGAGTCTTTGGCCCGTTCCCGGGCTCCTGCTGCTTTTTCCCGGGCGATTTCTTCCTGAATTTCCTTACGCAGTGGCCCATTTGGTTTGGGCTTCTCTTTGGCGGCAGGAACGGTCTCATCCACGTAGCCAGATTCCTTCTTCGGCTCATCCCGGCGCGGCGGCAAGGCTCCATCGGTTTTAGAAGGTCGCGGGGCGCTGACTTCCACTGGCTCAGTCATATCCGAAGCCTTTTTCGCCTGAGCGGTAATTTGCTCCGTGATCACCCGGGCAGGCTTTTCTTCGCCCTCCTCTGCCACATTGAACTTCACCTGACTTTGCTCCAGTCGGCGCCGTGACTCTTCAATCGAACTGCCATCGACTAGTCCTCCAGCAAATATAGACATTTGGTAGTCCTTCAAAAATGACCGGGCTGCCTTGGCAATGAAATCTACTTCATCAGCTACGGCATGAAGCACCAGAATGCGATAACTGCCATCCAGAACGATAGCCAGATTTCCGCCATCGTAGCCAAAGGCGAGTTGATCCGGATCTTTCTTCTCCTGCTCAAAGTAAAACGCGATATCGTCCAGCACACCGACGAGCTCGTTCATTCGCTCGGGCACAAAGGGCGCATCGTTATACAAAATCTCAGTATCTTTGGCGAAAACAACACCAATAACGGACCCTGCTTTTCGCAAGGCTCCCAACGTCGCGGTTAGCGTTTGTGGACTCACTGTCTTGAATGGAAAAGGTTGATGATTCCGTTAGGAATTGATGAAGTCGCGCATCGATTTGACCATTTGGCGCATCGGCATCCTTTTGTTTACAATGGCGCCGACCACTCGCGGATCGTGAGGGTCTGAATTCTGGTCATAACAGAAACCGGCGGTCTCTTCGTCTTCATAGCAGACCGCATGAGAAACAGCACTCATGTCCATTTTCTCCCCCAACAAAAGGGCACACTCCTGAAGCACCATCAAGTTCTCAGCAAAACGCTGCGTGTCCTCTGTGCCGGTGCGTCCGCGGGCTGCTCCCCCGCTCGCTCGGAAGAACCTAGGCTGCTTCTGCTCAATAGCCTGCTGATAGGCCTCTTCAGGGGTTACCTCGCCACTCATAGACGGGAAATTTACCAAAATTCCAATTAGGTGTCGAACGAATTACAGGAAGCCAAAATATTTTTCTCACTCCTGCGACAGGGATTGTTTGCGTTTGGCCGGTTCTGTCGGAACCTTCCAGCTTGCACAGCGGTTGATTGATCATGTCCTTGCAGCGAACACCCCGGGTTGCCATTGTCGGTAGGCCCAATGTAGGAAAATCAGCGATTTTCAATCGACTGGCGGGCAGACGCATCGCCATCGTACACGACAAACCGGGAGTGACGCGTGACCGCATCGCTGTCACCTGCGACAAAGCGGAGATTCCTTTTGAGCTGACAGATACCGGTGGTATTGGAGCTGTTCTTGAGGATGGATTTGCTGACCAGGTCAGGACCGAGGCGGATATTGCGATCGACTCCGCAGATCTGATTCTTTTCACCGTCGACGCCCGTGAAGGAATTCATCCCATCGATGAAACGCTGGCCAACGTTTTGCGCAGGAGCGAGACGCCGGTTTTGATGGTGGTCAACAAGGTGGACACGGAGAAAACCGAACCGCATGCCGCCGAGTTCGCGGCACTCGGATTTTCTGATCAGGTGAACGTTTCAGCCGCACATGGTCGAAACTTTTCCCGCCTCGACAACTTGATCGAGGTCCGATTGAAAGAACTGGGTGTCTCTCTCGTCGAAGAAGAGAAGCAGCAAGCCAAGCGGCCGATCCAGATCGCTCTGGTCGGTCGTCCGAATGTGGGGAAATCTTCATTGGTCAATGCGATTCTGGACGATGAGCGCACCATCGTATCTGACGTTGCGGGAACGACTCGCGACGCCATCGACATCCCCTACCAGCGCGACGCAGTTAACTACACTCTGATCGACACCGCCGGAATCCGAAAGCGAGGCAAGCGCGACACTTCAGTGGAAGCCTTCTCAGTAATGCGCTCGGAGCGTTCGATCCGACGCGCGGACATTTGTCTGCTGGTAATTGATGCGTCGAGCGGCGCTGTTTCTCAGGACCGGCGAATTGCCCGAATGGTTCTGGATGCGAAAAAGCCCTGCATCATTTTGCTGAACAAATTCGATCTCTATCATCCGGATGCGGACTTTCGTGACCGGATCGAATTGTTTCGCGATGAACTCGGAGACGATTTGTTCTTTCTCTCCTACGCCCCGAAAGTGGCGACATCGGCTCTAAACCGGGAGTTCCTCGGCAAGATCTTCACTGCGATTACCAAAGTGGTGAAAACAGCGCAAGACCCGGTTCCCACAGGAGTTCTCAACCGACTGCTGCATTACTCGATCGAACGCAATCCCCCGCCGGTTCGTCACAACAAGCGATTGAAACTTCTGTATGCGACCCAAAAACGGGAAGACCGCCCCGGACCGGTTCCGGTGCCCGAGTATATCCTGTTTGTGAATTACGCGAAGCTCCTGACTCGAACTTACGAAAGATTTCTGGAAAACCAGATTCGCTCTGAGTATCCGATGGAAGGTTTGCCCTTCGTCTTCCGTGTGCGCTCGCGTAAGAAGCAGTCCGTCGACGAGAGGAAGTCCAAATCCAAATCGTAAGACTCAGCGTCCTACCGCGATCGAATCTCCTCGATCTCCGCCGGAGATGCCGGGATCACATTCATCTTCACCTCATTCGGAACCTCGACTTTTGGGTTCTCCTCGTAGAGGTAGGTTTCTTTGATCATGTAAATCTTTCCTTTCGGATTTGGACGAAAGGTTCGCGAGCCAAACGCACGGGTAATTTTGACTGGCTTGTC
>JAHDCN010000140.1:0-2513 GCA_020629815.1 Verrucomicrobiota bacterium | reverse complement strand
TAAAACTCAATCGAGTTTGGCACCTCCACGAAACCATCTTTATCGACTAACAAAACCACAGGCTTCTCAGGCACATCGAGAAACAATTCGATATCAGAAGACTTCACACTCGGAATCAGGCTTTGGATTCTGAGCTTATACGACTTCGCATCTTTTGGCTGATTCACATCGCTCTGCGCGATTTTCATAAGCTGGTTGTAAGGTAACCTGGCCAGGTTTTCAAAATCGAGAGGGGCAGCGGGCGCCAATGATTCGGTCTTCTCCCCCTCTTTTTCCTGGGCGTGCGCCAGCGGGCCTACAGCCAGGGATACCGCCAGAAAAGTCAGCCATGCTCGTGTCGTGATCATTTCGCGGTAATTATGGAGCCTATATGGGGAAACGTCGAGCGGAATCAGGTAGTCGACTCTTTTGCTTTTCTTTCCCAATACAGGCGAATGCCGTCAGCACACATGTCTGTATGATTGATCGTTTGGAATGACTTCCACATCTCTGTCGGGAGATTCTCGCGAAAAGCCTGCTCCATTTGAAAGGCTTGATAGGCGATACGCAGGGAATCTTCGTCCATCCCCTCCTCCAGGCGGTCTTTGATAAACTGAGCATTCAATTCCCAGGCCCGCCGATAGTCTGCGATGTGTGCCGCAGGATCTTCGACCTCGCCAAAGTGAGTCAAGAAAAGCGATTTCGGCTGCAGCGCCTCCAAACGAGCCAAAGTCTTCAGCCCCTCCTCCAAATGAAACTGCGGCGGTGCGGATGTCACCGAGATGTAGTCGCTTCCCGGCAAACGAGCTCCAGCCGCATCCCCCGTGAAAATTATCCCATCAATTTGAAAGCACAGATGATGAAATGCATGCCCGGGCGTATCGAGCGCAGTCACCCCCAATCCAGCGACAGAAACAGTCTGTTCATCCGATAAAACGTGAACGTGCTCTTCCGGCGCAGGAGGCAGCGCACCCCAGAGCTGGTCAAATTCCTCCTGATAAACCATTCGCGCACTCTCTTCCAATCGCGACGGATCGATCAGGTGCTTCGCTCCCTTTTCATGAACGTAGACCGTCTTCCCCTGCTGTGCCCACCAGCCCACAGCTCCGGCGTGATCGAGATGAATATGGGTCACTAACACCGCCTCGATATCATCCGGAGAAAAACCGGCAGCACGAATTCCTTCCAACGAACGCTCACGGGTCGACTCAGGACCAGTCTCGATCAGGACCAAGCCATCGGGACCTTCCACCAGAAAAACAGCGATCCCGTTCTCCACGCCCTGAAACTCCAAATCAATCGTATGAACCTGCATAGTGTCTTTGCCGTTCAGCTTTCCGCAATGCCTGCAATTTACAACGCAAAAGCCAGACCTAACCCTGTTGGGTCAATGACCTAACCCTGTTGGTTCCGTTGCGCTGCGCAGCTGCGTGGCTTACGTTTCCGCCTGTCCCCAATGTCTTTTCCTTTTCAGTTAGAACGGCTTGCCGTCATCCTGCTAGCAGTGTTCACCTGCTGCCAGGTTCACGGGAATGATGTCGCTTCGGGAAAATGGGCCGCCGCGATGGGCTGGGTGCAGACCGGCCGAAACCTTCAGGAAGCGGAGCAATGGCCCCTCGCTCTGGCCACGATGATTGAGGCACTGCGTCAGCTGCGCGATGTAGCCGAAGAGTTTCCCGATTTTGAAACCGAACTGATTCAGTTTCGTATCGACAATTTGCAGAGTGAGGTTTTGGAAATGCAAAACAAGCTCATCAGTGGCGACCACGATGTAATGATGAGCTACCTCGACTTCATCGAGTCTCTGGAGCTGGGTCAGGAGCTGCGGTTCTCGGACAAATTGGAGGAAGCTCTGACCACACTGGAGTTTGCCAAAACGATTTTGGACGGAATACTCGCAGATCGCCCGGAGGAATTTCGCGCCGCTGTAGATACACAGTATCGCCGACTCAGCAGTCACCTTTCGTGGTTGGATTCGCAGGTGAATCGAAAGCCGCTTCCCCCAGTGGTAATTGAGGTAATGGAAGACAACCTTGGAACTACTGCATTCATTAAAGAATCCGACCTCCCTGCAGATCCGATGGTTGCCATGACGAATCTTCTTTTCCCAAACGGATTGCTGCCCGAGATCACGCCGGATATGATTCGCCAGCTACCCCCAGAATTAGTTCCCGACGAAGCCCCTCGCGAATTGCCTGAACCAAAACCCAAACCAATGCGGGACCTCCCACCAGAGCTGACCAAGTCAGACGGAGAAGAATCGTCCGGAATCGAAAGCAGGTTACCCAAATCACTCGGCCCCCGTCCCAAAAAGACGGAAACAGAATCAAAGGAGTGATCCTGAATTCCAAAAATATCGGTCGGTTGTAATGCGCAATGGAGCCCGGGAGGACTAGAGTCCCGGGCATGAGGACGAGGAAGGAGCAGATATTGGATGTGACAAAAGATGTCGCATCACTCTGGGGCCGGGCCGGACGCGACCAATATCGAAGAGCTCATGGATTACATGCCTTTGGTCGAGCTCTGGGAAGACT
>JAHDCN010000139.1 GCA_020629815.1 Verrucomicrobiota bacterium | reverse complement strand
CTGATGCCGAAGCGGCTGTCTGAAATAAGGATTCGACGGATTCCCGGGGCGCAGTTTAGGCCAGGATATCTTTCAATACATGTGCCTGTTCGACTCCAGTGAGTCGCTGATCCAGCCCCATATGTTTGACTGAGAATCGCTTGTGGTCGATTCCCAACCGATTCAGTACTGTGGCATTCAAGTCGCGGATATGAACCGGGTCTTTGACAACGTTGTAACTGAACTCGTCGGTCTCGCCGTAAGTCATTCCCGGTTTCACCCCACCGCCAGCCATCCAGGTCGTAAAACAACGAGGATGATGATCACGACCATAGTTGCTCCGGGTTAGCGCACCCTGACAATAGACAGTCCGGCCAAACTCGCCGCCCCAAATTACCAGCGTATCTTCCAGTAGCCCTCGCTGTTTCAGATCCTGCACCAGCGCCCAGCTGGCTTGATCAACTTCACCAGTCTGACGACGAATATCTTTCGGCAGGTTGCGGTGCTGGTCCCAGCCGCGATGAAAAATCTGAACAAACCTGACATCCCGCTCTGCCATACGTCGAGCCATCAGGCAGTTATAGGCAAAGGTGCCCGGCTTGGTGGCATCTTTCCCATACAGATCGAGCACATGCTGCGGTTCTTTGCCGATATCGGCGAGTTCGGGGACACTGGATTGCATCCGAAACGCCATTTCATATTGAGCAATGCGGGCCTGTGTTTCCGGATCACCGACTTCCTGGTGAATACGCCGATTCATCGACCCAAGCTTATCGAGCATGGAACGACGCAAAGAAGAGTCGATACCGGAAGGGTTCGATAGATAGAGAACGGGATCCCCCTGAGAGCGAAAGGCGACTCCTGAATGCTTGGATGGCAAAAACCCACTACCCCAAAGCCTCTCGTAAAGAGCCTGACCTCGCGGTTCACAATTCAACACAACGAAGTCGGGCAGGTTTTTGTTCAAACTGCCAAGACCATAGCTGATCCACGAACCCATACTGGGACGACCGGGAATCTGGTTTCCCGTCTGAATGTAAGTGATCGCCGGATCGTGATTGATTGCTTCCGTCCACATCGAGTGGATGCAGGTAATATCATCCGACATGGATGCAGTCTTAGGAAGCAACTCACTCACCCACCGACCGGACTGCCCGTGTCGGTTGAACTTGAACATTGACGGCGCAATCGGAAAGCGGGCCTGCGATGCGGTCATTGCCGTCAGACGCTGCTCTCCCCGAACTGTGTCAGGAAGCTCCTGATCGAATCGCTTCACGAGCCCGGGCTTGTAATCAAATGTATCGATCTGAGAGGGAGCCCCAGACATAAAAAGATAGATTACCCGCTTGGCTTTGGGCGCAAAATGCATGGCCCGACCCGGAGCTGTGCCCACAAAAGAAGCCGCGCTCATCGTGTCTCTTGCAAGCATCGAAGTCAGAGCAACTGCACCCAGGCCTTTCGCGGATTTTCCGAAGAATTGCCGTCTTGTTTCCAGATTGATCCATTGATCGATAGGATGATTGGCTTGTTTCATGGAATTCGAAATGTAGAGAGCCTAACTTTGGTTAATCACGTCGTCGCGATTCATCAGGGCGTTGATCAAAAGGGTCCAACTCGCAACGTCCTCTGACTTTAACTCCTGCCGGTGTGGCAGATCACCCACCTGATGGAGTTTCTCTGCCTCCTTAGGTGCGCTCAAATATTGGTTACGCGCAACCTCAAGCAGGCTCAACAAATCGACGCGATCCGCCTCATCGGCTGGATGCCCCACGACACGAAGAAATGCTTCATCCAGAAGCGCCCTTCTTGCCCCGGGATCGGCTCCGTGTTTCTTCAGCAGTGTTTCGGCGAGAACCCGCGCCGCCTCTATATGCTGCACATCGTTCAGTAAGACCAGCGCCTGAAGTGGAGTATTGGTACGCTCCCGGACCACGGAACACTCCTCACGGTTTGGTGCATTGAAAGCTGCGAGCGCAGGGTGATGGGCGGTGCGTTTCCAAAAAGTGTAAACCGAGCGGCGATGAATCTTCTCGACCGAGTCCTGTTTGAACTCGCGCGTGTTGCTGCCCGCAAATGCAACAGGCTTCCAAACTCCAGCTGGCTGATAAGGTTTAACGCTTTGCCCACCCACAGTGCGATCCAGAATACCCGATACCGCCAGCACCTGATCACGAATCACTTCAGCATCAAGACGCCGTCTTGGTCCGACAGACAAATAGCGATTCTCCGGATCACTGGCCAGCATCTCCTCATCACGATGACTTGACTGCCGATACGTCGCCGATGTCACCAGCAGACGAATCAAAGCCTTGGTATCCCAACCTGACTCGATATACCTCGATGCCAGATAATCGAGGAGTTCGGGATGCGTCGGCTTTTCCCCAAGGATGCCAAAATCCCCTGCAGACTTGACGATGCCGGTGCCAAAGACACTTTGCCAGATTCGATTCACCGTGACCCGCGCTGTGAGCGGATGCTCCGGTTGGAACAGCCACTTTGCCAAATCGAGGCGATTCGGCGATCCGTCGGCTTCTAGCTGCGGCAACAAATCCGGCGTGTTCGCCGATACTGATTCCCCGAGCTTATCATACTCGCCGCGGATGCGGATATGAGTCATCGCGGGTTTCTCTTTCTCTTGATAGACCTGCGTCGTCGGATTACGGGCATAAAGATACTCGTATCTCGGCTGCAGTGCCATAATTTGCCGATTCAAATTCGTCGCTTCGGTATCACTTTGAAACGCAAACAGCTTGCTAATCAATGCCTGCTCCTCCTTATCAAGCTGGGCAAAGGCGGTGCCACTTTTTGAGAGTTTCCGCAATTCGAACTCGTTTGCCAGCAGCCCCATCTCCTCATCAGCCAACGCACGTGAAAAGATGCGCACGTCACTGATCCCTCCGGTCGGTGCATTGTTTCCCACCTTTAAAAGACGTGGCAGATGCTCCGCGAATTCTTTCGTTTGGGAGAACGCTGCCGATGGCTGACGCCCATGTCGACGCTCGCCATCTACAAAGAAATGGATGGACCGATTCGCCTCGCCGCCACCATAGCGAATCGCAACATGCTGCCACGATCTACTTTTCAACGGCGTTTCCGCGGGCATCAGATTCCTCATGGCGGTGCCTTTGCCATCGATGACGCTGGCAGTGATGCCACCTCTGCCGCTGCAGTTAATGGTCCATCCGGTCGCGGGGACCTTTTCCTCCTTTTTGCCCGGATGATCCATCCGCAGCAGGTCGAGGTTTACAATCTTTTCGGGTGTTCGCACCCAAAAGCTGATGGTAGCGGGTGAATTCGGGTGGAAGGGAGTATCCATAGGAATCGCGATTCCACTTGGTTCCTCAAATCGAAGACCCCGCGGGCCGTGAGGGTGCTGCTTTGCCGGTTTGCCTTTACCGATACTAATCTGTTTCGACTCACCAGCTACCACTGCCTTTGTCTTGCCGGACTCAAAGTGGTCGAGTGGCAAATACAGCGCCAGATCACTGGCATCAACCGGATGCTCGAGAACTCCCTGCTGCCGCTCGTCCCACCAACTCGCAATTCCGCTCTTTTGCTTATCAAGCGTTTCCCGATGCCGGGTTAGCAGTTTACTGCGCTTCTGATTCAGTGAACTCCACTCCTTTTCGTGCTCTGCTTTCGGCATCACCAGAGTGGGATAATGATCGGTCCGGTTCCCATCCATCGCAGGATCGGTTCCGTTTCCGAAAAATGCGGCCAACGAATAAAAGTCCTTCTGAGAAATGGGATCATACTTGTGATCGTGGCAGGCGGCACACCCTGTTGTCAGTCCGAGATAGACAGTCGACATGGTCTCGGTTCGATCAACCATGTAGCGCATTGCCAACTCCGCCGGTATAGCTCCACCTTCTGCGGTGGTAATATGATTGCGATTAAAGCCGGTAGCCACCAGTTGATCCACCGTTGGATTGTCGAATAGGTCGCCCGCCAGCTGTTCAATACTAAATTGATCGAAAGACTGATTGTCATTGAAGGCATTAATGACCCAGTCGCGGTAAGCCCACATTTCGCGGTAGTTGTCCAGATGCATGCCGTGAGTGTCCCCGTAACGCGCAGCATCCAACCAAAAGCGGGCCTGATGCTCACCATAGTGAACCGAGTCGAGCAGACGATCCACATAGGCAGAGTACGCATCCTCCGATGAATCATCGAGAAACTGCTTTAGCTGCTCCGGCGTTGGCGGAAGACCTATAATGTCGAGAGCTGCCCTCCGCGCCAAAGAGTAGCGATCCGCTTCCGGGTTGGGTTGCAATCCTTTGGACTGCATTCCAGCCAGAATGAAACTATCAATTGGATTCCGGGACCACGCTTCATCGATCCCATCAACCTTTGGCGGTTCAGGCTTTGCGATTGCTTCAAACGACCAGTGCCCCTTCCATTCCGCGCCAGCATTGACCCAGGCAACGATCTTTCGTTTCTCCTCTTTCGAAAGCGGCTTGTGAAACTCCGGCGGTGGCATGATCGAATCGGGATCATCTTCAAAAAGGCGGTGAACAATCTCACTATCTTCAGCATCGCCCGGTTTGATCGCGAAATAGCCACCCAAGTCAGCGAAGGCACCCTCTTTTGTGTCCAATCGCAAATCCGCTTTGCGTGAATGCTCATCCGGCCCATGGCAGTGAAAACACTTATCTGCCAGGATAGGTCTGATATCGTTGTTGAAGTCGATATTCGCATGGGGAATATCGCCAGCATTCTCGGAGTCTGACGGCGGACGATTTTGCGAAGCGACGATCGGGAGGTTGGCGACTTTCGTTTCATAAGAAACGAGCCTCTCAGCTTCCGACAGTGGCTCAGCCGGGTTGTCATCCGATGGCACCAGTCCTTCTCCTGCAATACTCGTTTTATCAGCCGTGGAATCGGACTTGTTGCTCAAAACAGCCAAACAGACTCCCGCCAAAACCAGCAGTGCTGCAATGGACCAAATGGCCATCTTTCTGCCGACCGGTGACGAACCTATAGCCGCTTTGCTTGAATCCGTGCCATGCAGAGCAATTACATTGGAAGGAGGCAGCTCATCTTCAAACGCCGCACAATCTTCTGCAGTCAAAGACTCCAACACCGTGACAACGCGGCACTGTTCCTGCCAAATCTCAACCCTTTCCGGCGAATCCTTGAGTAGTTTCCAAAGCCGCTCCTGTTCCCACTGTGTCAGTTGCCGTTCTGAAAATGCAGAAAGCAACGATTCAAATTCTTTATGATCGTTCCGATGACTCATTAATCAGGAGAATGGTTGAGGCGCTTTTTTTCGATACAGATAGCAAGCTTCCTTCGGATTCGGAAGAGCTTCTGAGACATGGCGTTTGGTTCTAAATCTTCTTCCTGAGCCAGCTCAGAGACATTGCGCCCCTGAAAATAGCGGGCCAACACCAGTTTGCGGTACGATGAAGTCAATTTCTCGAGACATTGGGAGAGGTATTCCCGATCCCGTTCCAAGTCGCCCTGATCAACATGACTGACCGAGGAAGCAATCGATTCCAGCACCGACTCATCGATCGGTGTAAATCCCTTTTCCCTGGATTGCGCGCGATGAAACGCCATGGCCTGACGGCGGGCAATCTCGAATACCCAGGCCTTCATATTTGTGCCGGGTGTATAACTTTCCTGCTTTTCCCAGGCGATTTTTAAAGTCTCCTGAAGAATCTCCTCGGCATCATGAATCGAACCCACCAGCGACAGCAGAAAATACTTCAGCGGTAGCTGATGGCTCAAGAGCTCATCGGAAAACTGGGACTTTGGTCTTCTCACGTTCTTTGCGACCATCTAGGAAGGAATGCAGGATTTGACTCCCGCTTACATTCCGCGATCGCGTATTGCTCTGAAAGCCTGATCCCCCTGAAACGCCTTCATCTGGCACAAATTGTGTTTTTTTGTTGGGTATTCCCCCGCCCATTCGTAACATCTCCCAATCAGCTGAATGAGTTATCCAATCGTGACGAATATTTCCGGACGTTCCTCTACGGGCATTAGTCGTCCTTTCTTTTGCGAAGCGAGCGATAAAAACTCCTATTTTGTGAAAAGCCAGAATCTAAGCTGGGAGAGTTTGGTTAAAGAATTTGTCGTGAGCAGCCTCGCTGCAGAATACGGACTGCCGGTAGCACCGATGACGCTTCTGGAGATTACTGAGGAACTCACCCAACAATCCATCGTCAGAGATGCCCATGAGTTTCAACCGGGGATAGCAATCGGCTCAATGAAGATTCCTTTTGCTGAGGACATCCGCGAATCCCATTTGCGGTTTGTATCCGACGAAGAGCAGGCCCGGTGCTTCTGTTTTGATTGGTGGGTGCGAAATTCTGACCGAACGCTCGGCCTCCTCAGTGGTGATCCCAATATTCTCTGGGATCCCACGATGGGAAATATTCACATCATCGATCATGATCGTTGTCTCGACCCGGATTTCGAACCGGAGGAATTTCTCCGCGAGCACGCCTTTCGCGACGTCCAAAATTTCCTCGAGAAGAAAACCGTTAAAAAGCTTAGGACCAAGTTTGAATCAGCAATCTACGGCTTGGGTGATATTTGGGCCAAGATCCCTGAAGGTTGGCTTACTGATGAAGAAGGCAATGAGCGAATCTCGTTCACGCAACACGATGTAGAATCGATGCTAATCAAGCCCGAACTCGAAATAGAAGGGATGCTGGCATCATGAATCTGGTAATCAACTACGCGGCACTGGCGTTTCGACCCTACGAGGAAATCGGCGAGTACATCAATGTCGGCATCGTCGCCGTCGAAGGAAAGAGCCGTTATCTTTCCTACCAGCTGCTTTCGCCTCAGCGGACCAAACGTGTACGTGCCACCTTTCCGGAATTCGATCTGGATTTATACCGGGAGGGTCTTAAGCGAGTCGAATCTGAACTGGCTGCTCTGGCTATCGAAACCAATCGCTGGTCAGATGAGTCTGGAAAGACCGGAAAAAACAATGCGGCTCAGCTCGATATGTTTCAGGGCAAAGGTAACATGGACTTGTTTCGCCAACTCACGCGACCGAAGTCTTCCCTGTTCTTTTATGCATCAAGGGGCACCTGCCTGACAGAGAACGTCGACGAAGAAGTCGAATCACTCTTCCAGCGTTATGTTGAACACTGGAATCTCACACCAGTCGACTACGAAGAGAAGAAGCTGACCCGCGATCTGCGACTTTTGCTGCGCACCAAAAAGCTGGACCGATTTTACCGCGAAGC
>JAHDCN010000138.1:4497-7215 GCA_020629815.1 Verrucomicrobiota bacterium | reverse complement strand
CCGCTGTGAAACCTCGAGGTAAATGCGATGACGTGAGAGGTGTCGAGGCCGATCAGGCCAACTCGAAATTCGTTCTTCTCTCCATCTTGCCCCGAGCTGGAATGCAGAAACAGGAATAGAAAAGCGCAAAGGGTCAGGAAAAGATTGGCACGCATATCGTTTTGTAAGAGGAAGCAGCAAGGAACACAATCGCAAACGCAGTCTGATCGCGGGATCAGAATTTCCTGTGGCTTTTTCACGAAATGCCGCGTCTATTCGGGAGCGCAGAAAGTAACCTTATCTTTATTAATACCATGCCAATCGGAGGACTCGGAGGAGGAAACATGATGTATATGATCATCACTTTTGGAGCGATGTTGTTGTCGCGCTGGGTGGGAGCAATGTTGAACAAGCGTTTTCGCGAATACTCGGCGATTCCCGCAGGTTTGACCGGGCGTGAGGTTGCGGAGAAGATGCTCGCCGATAATGGCATTTCGGATGTGGAAGTGATTTCAACTGCAGGGCAGTTGACCGATCACTACAATCCACGAAATAAGACGGTAAACCTGAGTGAAGTCGTTTATAATCAGGCAAATGCAGCGGCCGCAGCTGTTTCGGCACACGAAGTTGGACATGCGATCCAACACGCAAACGCCTATGGTGCTTTGAAGATGCGTTCCGCACTGGTGCCTGTGGTTAGCGTTTCTGCCAAGTGGACGCAGTATTTGATGATGGGTGGCATGCTGTTGATGGCAGTCGCCGGTCAGTTGGGATTTTGGGTGTTGGTCGCAGGGGTTGCCCTGTTCGCCTTTTCTACGCTGTTTTCTTTGATCACTCTTCCGGTGGAATTCGATGCTTCCAATCGGGCTTTGAAATGGCTCGACGGTTCCGGAATCATGATGGGAGAAGGGCAGGCAAAGGCAAAAAATGCCCTGTTTTGGGCTGCGATGACCTATTGTGTGGCGGCTCTCGCCTCAGTTGGCCAATTGCTCTACTGGATCATGCGGGTCATGGCTGCTCGTAGATAGGCTGATTTCACTGAGAAAAAGAAAACGATTTTCTCTGCAAAAGCGACTTGCCTAAGGCCTTGCTTTCTCATTAGAATGCTCTTTGTTTGGGGCTTTTTCGCCAACTAAGAGTGCTTTTGAGACCGTTTTTTCCAGTGCCAATTCCTTTGGCTACAGTGCTTGGATTTTTCTGCCTTTTCGGCGGAGAAACCAGTTCACTGAGAGCTGATGGATTAGGGACCCCGGATTTTGCTGGTTCTGCTTCCAATGAAGTGGTCCGCAGGCAGCAAATGGTTCAATCCGCGCAGGCTCTATTCACCTCAGGGTCAAAGGCTTACTCGGATCGCTCCTATGGTGAGGCGATGGATTATTTCAAGGCTGCCTACGAGACCTGTCCTGCAGTTCCTGCTACAGCTCAGATGCGACAGGCGTTTTTCAAGCGCTACCAATCCGCAGCGCTTACCTACGCTGAGCAGCTGGTTGAGGAGGCTCGTTGGGCCGAGGCCCAGCAGATTCTCGATGAAGTGGTGTCTGCAGCGGAAAGTGGTGATTTGGCAAGGTCGCTGATCGACCCCGATGTCAAAGAAATGCTCGCCAACTTGAAGAGTGGTGACTACTACAACATGGCGAATTCGCCACGGAATCTCCTCAATGTGGCCGAAGTGAAGCGAAAGCTGTTGGTTGCTCGTGGATATTTGGAGCTGGGCGACTATGACCGTGCGATTCGCGCCTACAACCAGGTGCTAAACATCGATCCCTACAATGAGGCGGCCCGACGGGGTATGGAGAATGTAGAGCGGCACAAGATGAATTATTTCGATGCGGCCTACAACCACACACGGGCGGCGAAATTGAGAGAGGTGGCTCAAGGCTGGGAGCTTCCGGTGCCGTATTCAGGGGCAGGGGCTCCGGTAATTCTTCCCGGTTCTGATTTGCCGCAGGATGGGAAAGTCCTTCTCGAAGCAAAGCTGAAGCAGATTATTCTTCCGAGCTTGGAATTCGATAACGCTACGCTGAGCGATGTGGTCGAGTTTTTGACTCAGAAATCACAGGAGCTCGATATCGGCGAGATGGATGCATCAAAGAAAGGAGTCAGCTTCATTATTGACCCAAGTGGAGGGGAAGATCCTTCCAACAAGCTTTTGTCGATTCGCCTACAGAATGTTCCTCTTGAAACAGCGCTGAAGTATGTGACCCAACAGGTGGGTATGAAGTATCGAGTCGATACCTATGCGGTTTCCATCGTTCCTTTCTCTTCTGTGGATACGGGGGCTTTGATTACACAAACGTATCAAGTCCCGCCGGGCTTTATCCAGGGTGGCGGTGTCGGTGCCGATGCGGGTGGTGGTGGAGGGGATCCGTTTGCTGAACCAGCTCCGGGCGGTGGAGACTTGGTGACGAGAATTTCCGCTCAGGAGTTTTTGGAACAAAGTGGTGTTCAATTTGGTGAGGGGACATTGGCGATTTACCGGAATGGTAATTTGATCGTGAAGAATACTGCCAGTCAGCTCGCGATTGTGGAGGGATTGGTTCAAACTGCAAAAGAGAGCGGTGCGAAACAGGTGGTAATCCATATAAAAATGCTTTCGATCGAGGAAGAGGATGTCAGGCAACTCGGAGTCGATTTCCTTTTGGGCCCGGCTAACATTCCGGGCTCTTCTCCAAGGACCTTCTTTTCCGGTGGTACAGCTGGGAATTCATCACCCGGCGTCTTGCCTCAGGATTATGGTTT
>JAHDCN010000138.1:0-4397 GCA_020629815.1 Verrucomicrobiota bacterium | reverse complement strand
TTTCGCGCAAATACCGCTGACAATTCAAAGACGGCTATAATTATCTTCGTTTCAGCCAGACTGATCGATCCCGGTGGAAATCCCATCAATCCTGAATTGGATACTCTCTATTCCCAAGACCAAGTAGCGGCACAGTGATTGAGCCTCTTGTGCCCGGATGAACTGAATACGTATCCCAAGGACTCCTTTCCCTACTTTGCTAACATTTTTATCTATTCATGAGCAACACCGCTGCGCCCGCTTCAAGCGATCATTCACTAATCGAATTGCAAGATGCTGTGATTCGTTTCGCAGGAAATTCCCAGGATGGGATTCAGACTATCGGCGCGTTTTTGGCGAAGTTAGCAGGTCGAAGTGAGCGTGAAGTGATGACCTACATGACGATCCCGTCCACGATTTCCGGTGGACCGTCAATTTTCCAAGTTCATCTGGGATCGGGAGAGGTTCTTTCTCCCGGTGACGAATCTGATTTTCTGGTAGCGTTTTACCAGCATAGTTATGAGAATCACATTTCCTCCCTCAAGAAGGGTGGAGTGTGCATTTACGATTCAGACCATGTCGATGAGCCAGATTTGGAGAATAAGGATATCGTCCATGTAGGAATCCCGATTACTTCCACCACTGTCGAAGCGATCGGGGGCAGTGCCCGGGATCGGGGGAAAAATATTTTTGTTCTTGGACTGGTTGCCCAGCTGTTTCAGCTGAAAAAGGAAAAACTGGTTTCTCTGGTAGAGAGACAGTTTGGCCGCAAAGGCGAAGGTGTTCTGAGGAATGCGATGGTTGCCTTTGATGCCGGGTTTGCCTATCCAATCGGCGATGTTCTGAACATGGCCTTCAATCTCAAGAGCGGTGAAGCGACTGGAGAAGAGAAGGTGACAATGGATGGCAACACCGCGATGACCCTTGGGCTGCTCGCTGGCGGTGTCCGTTTTGGTGCCGGGTATCCGATTACTCCGTGGTCAACCATCATGGAGCAGCTGCGTTCCGAGTTGCCAAAGTATGGTGGTGTTTTTGTGCAGGCGGAAGATGAACTGGCTGCAGTTTCGATAGCACTGGGGTGTGCTTATTCCGGGCACACATCCGTCACGGGAAGTTCCGGCCCGGGACTTTCCCTGAAGATGGAGGCTCTCAGTTATGCGACGATGGCTGAGCTTCCTTTAATTGTGATTAATGTCCAGCGCGGGGGGCCGAGCACTGGGCTTCCTACCAGCGTGGAGCAGAGTGATCTGATGCAGGCAATCTACGGCAGCCACGGTGATTGCCCGCGCATTGTGATTGCACCCAAGGATGTAGAAGACTGTTTTTACGTAGCAGTGGAAGCTTGTGAGTTGGCAAAAGAATACAGCTGTCCGGTGATTGTTTTGACCGATCAGGCTCTGGCCACCCGTATTGAGGCGTTTACCGAACCGGATCTGGAATCTTTGGTGGAAGAGCCCGAGCTGGATCAGGAGATTCGAGCAGAAGATTTCAAGCCTTATCCTCTGGATGGTCTGACGCGTCACGCTCCTCCGGGGGCGCCAATGGAAGGTGGCAAATATCCGGTCGTAACCGGGTTGGAGCACGATGAGTGGGGGCACCCGAGTGGAAACCCCACCATGCATGCCCGAATGAATGCCCGTCGGCGGGAGAAGATCAAGAGCTTGGGAGATAAGCTGCCTGCTCCGGAGATTTTCGGCGACGAAGAAGGGGATGTTCTTGTGGTGGGATGGGGATCAACCTGGGGGCCGATCCGGGAAGCCGTGATTCGTGCTCGTGAAAATGGCAAGGCATATAGCGCGCTGCATCTGCGCCACATGAACCCGCTGCCGAATTCTCTCGCGGAACAATTCAAAAAGTTCTCACATGTGATTGTCGTAGAGATGAATGACGAGGGACTTTACGGTAGCGGCCAGTTGGCGACTCTCCTGCGAGCCCGCTATTGCGATCCACGAATCCAAAGCACTTGTAAGACCGATGGCTTGACCTACCGGGTTCAAGATATCCTTGATCGAATTGATGCGATTACCGGCTAGAAAATTTTTACCTTTCAAAAGGAAATGTCTGAAACAAAAAAACTGACCAAAAAAGATCTCACAGCAGACCACCCAACCTGGTGTCCGGGGTGTGGTGACTTCGCTGTACTTGCAGCCTTTTACAAGGTATTGGAGAAGCTGCAGTTTCCTCACGAGAAAATTTGTACGATTGCCGGTATCGGCTGTTCGTCGAGGTTCCCTTATTTCGTCAACAGTCACGGAGTGCATTTCATTCACGGCAGGGCGCTTCCTTTCGCCACCGGCGTGAGTCTGTCCCGTCCTGATTTGCACGTGTTTGCTTTTGGCGGCGATGGCGATGGTTACTCGATTGGTGGGAACCATCTTGACCATGCAGCGCGGAAGAATGTGAACCTGACCTATGTGGTTATGGATAACTTTGTCTATGGCCTGACAAAGAAGCAGACTTCTCCGACCAGCCCGGAAGGATTCAAATCAAAGACTGATCCTACAGGAGCGATTGATCGCCCGATTAACCCAATGAAGAAGTTGGTCTACGGAGGTGCGACATTTGTTGCCCGGACGCATGCAACGCAAGTAAAGCACATGATGCAGGTTTTCGAACGCGCGATCCTTCATCCCGGCTTTAGCGTTGTGGAGGTTCTTTCTGAATGTGTAGTGTTCTATCCGGGAATCTTTGATGATGGAAATCCACGAAAAGGCGGAGAGTTCGACATTATCGACGAGGAGGAACACGACGTGACCGACGAGAATGCTGCCTATCAGATCGCGACCTTGCAGTATCCCGGTAAATTTGGTGTTTTCTTTGAAGAAGATCGTCCGACGAAGAATGATCTGGAGCAAAAGTGGATCGATGACAGTCAGCAAAAAACCGGTGGAGCTGGTGCAGCTGATTTGTTGAAAGACCGTTTCGCGGCATTTAAATAAGCAGTTCCGGATTGCTTCTTTCCGAAGTATTTCGTATTCCGGAAGGGCTGTATGAGCCCTTTTGTTCTGTTATTGCTGGGAACCACCGTTGTCGTCGCCGGCATCGTAGGGTTGCGGCTGCATCCATTTTTCGCCCTCATATTGGCGGCGCTAACCGTCTCCTTTTTGACTCCTGAGAAGGCAGTCTATCGAGCAAACCTGTCCGAGGAAGCTCGTCTGCAGTTGTTTGCTGAAACAGGAGAGGTAGACGCAGACCAGGTAACTCTTGCGGGCAAAGAGCCTGAAGTAATTGCAGCGCACCTGGCTGCCAGAAAGAAATCTTCGAGCAGTTTTGTTTCCCGGGTGACGACTGCGTTTGGCGGAGGTTGTGGGAAAATTGCAATAGTTATTGCGATGGCGTCCGTAATTGGCGCCTGTCTGTTACAGTCTGGAGCTGCACGAAAGATTGTGAATTCACTAATGGCTTTGTTTGGTCTTCAGCGAACACCAATCGCATTCGCTTTAAGTGCCTTCACTCTCGGAATACCCGTATTCTTCGATACGGTCTTCTACTTACTAATGCCCTTGGCGAAAGCTCTGCGGCGGAAGACAGGCAAAGACTACTTGCTCTACATCCTGACCATTGTGGCCGGGGCTACCATGGCGCATTCGCTGGTGCCTCCGACACCGGGGCCACTTACGGTCGTTGCATTTTTTGACGGGATCTCGATTGGTGCCATGATTGGGGGAGGTCTCATTGTTGGGTTGTTTACGGTTTCGGTTGGAATCCTGTTCGCGAAATGGGCGAACAGCCGTTGGGAGCTGCCGCTTAGGGACGAGGCTGAGTTACAAGGAGAATGGGAGGCGGCTGTTGAAGAAGCTCCGAAAGCGCTGCCTTCGTTGGGTATGTCTCTGGCCCCGATTCTGCTCCCCTTAATTCTCATCGGTGGAAAAACGTGTGCTGATATCGGTGGTTGGCAGCATCCAGCCATAGATTTTTTCGGGGACAAGAACATCGCCCTGATTCTTTCGGCAGCCGTGGCTGTCGCGCTGCTTTTGAAGCAAAACGCTGCTACTGAAAATAACGGAAACGTATCGGACATACTTCAACAAGCTTTGCAAAGTGCCGGAATCATCATTCTTATCACTGCGGCGGGCAGTGCTTTTGGTGGTGTCTTGAGAGATACTGGAATAGCGGAAACAATAAGTGCCTTAATTCCCGGCAATCAGTCTCTGGTTCTCATTCCCGTGGCATTCCTTGTGACCGCAATGGTTCGAACAGCTCAGGGTTCGGCGACTGTTGCGATGATCACAGCCGGAGGGATTATCGCTCCCATTGCAAGTGCGGCGGTCTTAACGTACTCACCCCTCTATCTTGCTTTGGCGATTGGCTGCGGATCAAAGCCGATTTCCTGGGCTAACGACAGCGGTTTCTGGGTGATTGGCAGAATGTCAGGCATGACACCGCTGGAAACATTCAAGTCGGTGAGTGTGATGATG
>JAHDCN010000137.1:4415-7289 GCA_020629815.1 Verrucomicrobiota bacterium | reverse complement strand
TCCTCCAGCGAAAGCTTGTCGGTCCTGCTCTGAAATGCGCCCTTCTTTGCCTCATTCAGTTTTGCGTTGAACTCGGTAGCAGTTCGGACCTGGGTTTCATTTACGATCGGCATAGGCTTTCCTTTCCTGTTCAAAAAGAGCAATGTGCGTGCCACGAAGTGGTGTTATTGGCACGGCATCTGCGTGACACCGGGGTATGTTGGTATCTGCCTTTGCCGCTGAATCCGCTAAGTCGGGATTTTCTCCGTATGAGTATGAGCTAGAAGAAGTGGGAAAGGACCAGGTCGACATCGCTGTCGAGCATTGCGGGATTTGTCACAGCGATTTGAGCATGCTGAAGAATGATTGGGAGCTGACGACCTATCCGTTCGTGGGCGGCCATGAGGTTGTTGGTCGCGTGGTGGCAAAAGGCGAGTCGGTCAGTCATTTGCAGATCGATCAGAGAGTCGGTCTTGGCTGGTATTCCGGTGCCTGCCTCACTTGTGAGTATTGCCTAAGCGGCAAACATAACTTGTGCCCTTCGGCGGAGGCGACCATTGTCGGTCGGCACGGTGGGTTTGCCAATTATGTGAGGTCGCAGGCGCTCTGGTGCACTCCACTTTCGGAAAACCTGGCCTTCGCCGAAGCAGGACCTCTTTTCTGCGGAGGCATCACGGTGTTTCATCCCATTCTGCAAAACAAGATCAAGGCGACGGATCACGTTGCCGTCCTCGGAATCGGCGGACTTGGGCATTTGGCGATTCAGTTTCTGAATGCCTGGGGTTGTGAAGTTACGGCCCTTTCGACGACTGCGGAGAAGGAAGTAGAAGCGCGCAGTTATGGTGCGGATCACTTTGTCGTGTGTCGCGATCCCGAGTCGTTGAAGGCGGTGGAAAACACGTTCGATATGCTACTGGTGGCGACCAACGCAAAACTGGATGCAGAGCTGTTGATGTCGTTATTGAAGAGGGAAGGCACCTTACACATCGTCGGGGCCGTCCCGGAAATGGAAGTGGGATCGTTCCAGCTGATCGAGCATCAAAAATCGATCACCGGCAGTCCGTTGGGTAGTCCGGCATTGGTCAATGAAATGCTCAAATTCTGCGGACGAAAAGATATCGCACCCGCGACCCAGCATTTTCCAATGTCGGAAATCAACGAAGCCTTCGAAGTTCTGAAAAAGGGAGGGGCCCGATATCGGATCGTCCTCGATGCGGAAAACGGCTAGCTCTCCACGTTATCCCAAACTGAACCCTTTCGAGGGGTGTCCATTTTGTAATCGGTGTAGAACCGATCGAACAAAGTTGTCCCCAGCTGGTGGGCTTGCAGAATCGGATCGCAGGGGTCTTCATCGACGTCACCCCGCTTGTTGCCAATCCCCTGAACATAGCCCGCGAAATGCGAATGGGTGTAGCGACTGAATTCCTGGATGGAATGGATAATACCCATCGGAGCGGCTGGGTAGGACTCTTCGGAAGCGATCAGTAATCCCAGTGTTTTGCCACACATCGCTTCTGCATACTCGTCGCTCTTAGGATGGGACGCCGCATAATAGCAGAACGAACGATCAAAGAATGTCTTCAGTTGCCCGCTCATCCCGTACCAATACAATGGAGTGGCAAAGATAATTCCATCGGCGGGCAGGTAGTGATTCAAAAACAGATCCCTGTAGTTGTCCTGCAAACTGCACTCGCCATTCTCAAGACGACATTCCCGGCAATCTCTCAGGAAATGCTTGAGGTAGTCATCGATGTAGAGCAACTCTGCTTCGTGTCCGGCGGCTTGGGCGCCTTTCAAAGCGGATTCTGCCATGAGAAAAGAATTTCCGTTGCGGCGTGGACTGGAACTAAGGATGAGGACTTTTTTCATGGGGACCATTTCAAGGATTCGACTTCCGGATCCAACGGTGTTTTGGCGATGCCGTTGGTGTAGTTACTGATCAGTTTCACGGCCAGACCCAGGATCACTTCCATGGCCTGAGCTTGCGTGTAACCGGCTTCGAAAAATTCGTTGAGTTCGGATTCCGGTGGATGCCCGCGGTTTTCGATCAGCGCGATTGTGAGCTGCCGAAGGCTTTCCAATTTTTCATCGGAAAGGGGAGTGCCTTCCCGGAGAGCTTGTATGTCCGTTGCGTTGACGCCAGCCTCTTTGCTCAACAGGGTATGCCAGGGAACACAGTAGGAACAGGAGTTGAGTCGGTTGGCAGTCTGATACACCACTTGCTGCTCTACAGTCGTAAGACTGGTCTCTCCAAAAAGATTCCACAGGTGGGCGTATCCTTCCAGCGCAGCAGGTGCAGCTGCCAGAGTCCGCTCCAGGTTAGGGATCATGCCAAAATCGGCCTTCACCTCTTCCAAAATTGGCTTGGATTTCTCCGGGGCGTCTTCTTCGGTGAACTGAGGAAACGGTTCGGCCATTCGGTTACACAAAAGTTAGCTTCTCTTCGCGTTGTGTGGGATGCACCGTGAAGAACTCCTTCTCCCATTCCATCGTCTTCTGGCGAATGTAAATGTCTTTCATTTCGCCAAAAACTTCGTCGGCCAGTTCGTCTTCTTCGAATGCTTCGATCGCATGCAGCAATGTTCCGGGCAGGAAATCGATGCCGCTTTGTTTGATCTCGCGCTTCGAGCGGCTGTAGACATTCTCGTTCACCGGTTCGCCCGGATCGAGTTCCTGCTCAATTCCTTCTAGGCCTGCGGCTAAATGAAATGCGGCAGCAAGGTAGGGATTCACCGTCATGTCAGGCGCGCGGTTTTCGACACAGTGACGATTCAGCGGCAGACGCATCATGGCAGACCGGTTGTTCTTGCCGTAGGCGACCAGCACCGGCGCCCAGCTGACATCGGCCATTTCGCCCTGGGCGAGAAATCCCTGGTAACTGTTGTATGACGGCGA
>JAHDCN010000137.1:0-4315 GCA_020629815.1 Verrucomicrobiota bacterium | reverse complement strand
GCATCGGCGTAGTCAGAATCAAATTCGTATTGGCCGTGCCCACCTTCCTGATCGAATGAAAACACGCCCCAGCCAAGCTCGTTCATTGCTTTGGCCATCGGGTCGAGGAAATCCATCGAAGACTGTGCCTGGAAAACATCATACGCCGGGCATAGCCCACCAAATCGATGAGGTGCCATTTCGGAAAGCACCCCGGAGTCGGGATCTTTCTTTAGAACATAAAACTCCGGCTCGACTCCGAGATTGAACGTCAGGCCAAGGGCAGCCGCGCGATCCATCTGTCGCTTGAGAATCTGGCGGCTGTCATTGGGGTAGGGGGCCCCGTGATAGTAGAGATCGCCAAAGAAGTAGGCGAATCTTCGGTCCCAAGGACACACGATTGCTGTCTCCAGGTCGGGCACGGCTGCACACTCATCCTCCTGAGGACCAACCAACCCCATACCTTCCATCGCTCCGACCGTGAATAACTCGGAACCCTTGGCCATTTTATCGAAGGCAGCGATCGGGTTGACCTTGGACTTCGGTACTCCGTGGACGTCAACGTAGGTGGAGAGCAAATATTCCACACCTTGTTCGTTCAGCTTTTTCTTCACCTCTTCAGCGATTTTCTGATCGGGGCTGAAGCCTTCCGGTACGGCAAATACGGGTAGTGTTTCTTTCATGGTTCAGATTGTGGTGGCTATTGATTCTCTGACGGTGTGCCATTGATCTTCAGCTAGGGGTGGCTGCTCTGATATTGCACGGTTTATCAGTTGGGTGAGCGCTTCGCCCATCAAGTTGAAAAGTGTTTCGCCGTTAGCTGCATTGCCCTTTGATGGCTCACCAGTGATTCCGTTCAGACTGGTTTGGGCCACAGGATAGCTGAAGACACTATCGACAGTTCGGTCTGGGTCGTCTTTGACTCGATCCATTTTTACCGCGTCCTCAGCCAGGTGAAGCATAAGGTCGGTCTCTGCTTTGTTGGCGTGCAGATCGTCTGCGTCCGCTGAAAATTGCTTCCAAATTTCTTCTGAAAGGTGAAATGTGTTCACTGCCCCGACCTGAAGCTCGCCGAGGTGTCGGAGTCGGATTTTTTCGACAGCAACCCGCATCGAAGCGTCATTGCCAAAATGCGAGTTGACGATCAGCAAACGTCGCCAACCTGTTGCGACGATCCAGTCTGCCAAATCGACGAGCAAATTGATAAACGTATCGTGTCGCAATGAAAACGTGCCGGGCCACTTGGGTGTGTGCCCCGAGGAAACGGTATACGCCTGAGCCGGCATCAGCGCGACTTGCGCATGGGCGGATGCGTATCGGCAAACGGATTCGCCGATACAGGTGTCGGTGTTGATGGGCAGGTGGGGACCGTGCTGTTCCGTTGCCCCGATTGGCAGTAAGACCATATCATTTCCTGCAGACTGCCAGTTCCGGATCTCCTCCCAGGTCAGTCGATCAAGAATTACCGGCTTCATGCGTTTGGAGTCGATTCGATCGCAGGTGTTGCGGAAGCATTGACTTGGTTTCGGCCAAATAAACGGGAAAACCAGCCGGTGATCTTCGCAATTCCGCCTCCTGGTTCCTCGGATGCCCAGGGAAACAGAATCGGTTGCAAGCGAGCCAGAATTTGATCGGTTACAAACCCTGTCAGCCCAATCAAAAGAATCACTGCGTAGACAATGTCGAAATTGAAACGGCGGCCCTGAGTATCGATGACCTCCGTTAGTCCGCTTTTTACACCCATCAACTCGGCGATGACCAACCAGGTCCAGGCCCAACCGAGAAGAATCCGCAGGTCATTGTAAAGGTTGTGAATGATTCCGGGGATTACCACCTTGAAAACCAAATCTGTTTTCTTCGCTCCCAGAGTTTGCGCAGCATCAAGCAATCCGGTATCCAGCTGACGAGTCGTATTGGCGGTCATCAGAATCGCCTGGCAAACTGTACCCAGGAAAACAAGAGCCATTTTTGGCGCGTCATGACTTCCCAGCAGGAATACCAGCAAGGTTCCAAACGCTGGTGCAGGCATGTAGCGAAAGAAATCGACAAACGGCTCAAACAACTTGGCGAAAAAGTCGAACGTTCCGGCCAGCAGTCCGATGGGCAGACCGACCAGACAGGCGATCAGGAACCCCATGAACACGATGATAATGGAATCGATGTATCGTGAGCCCAGACTGCCTTCTACCAGTGAAGATTTTCCCGTAAACAGTTTGTATCCTTCCGTGAAGACTTCACCAGGGGAAGGGAGGTAAGAGGGACGACCGACTGATCTTTCGCCGTCCGGGATCAGGTGAAGTAGCGGTTCTTTGGGAAATGTAGCAGAATCATAGATCTCACCACCGACCTTCATTCGCGCCCAGTTTTGCTTGATGATTTCGAGATTCTCAGCAGAAATCTTTTCTTCAGGAACATCTTTGTTGCCTTCAGCGATCTCCTTCCAAAGTTGATAGATTGCTTCGTTGTCGGTGCTTTGGCTTTCGTTCAGCCAACCGGTGGTCACCGCGACCGGGTGAAGTTTCCGAATGATCTTCTGATTCGCCCGGGAGCTGACCGTCACGCCTTCAGGCAAGTCCCCACCTGACTGCTGGTAGGTAAGGATCTCTGCATTCCTGTCTCTAACCATCTGCTGGAAGACGCCAAACCGGTCGGCTTCCATGACATGATCTACTCGATAGATGGTTGAGAATTCGTCATTCTTTAAATCAGTCGTGACATCGAGCTTATGGCTGATGTCCCACAAACCTGGAGTGTAGGCAAAAAAGCACCAGATCACAAAAGGAACAATAAAAGACGCAGCCGTAAGAATACCACTGCGGTACGAGTTCAAAGCCCCACGAACCTTGAACCAGGATTCCCTTTGCTTTCGGGTGGCCATCGCTGGAGAAGCCGGGCGGCTATTCACCGCCCGGCAGCTTGATCGAGGTGAATTGCACTACTTCACTGATTCCGCGTATTCGGCGGTCAATGAGGGGTCTAGGTAAGATGAATATTTCTTAGGCTCTTCGTATACTTTGTATTTTACGTTGAAGTCGTCAGAAATCTTGCTTGATCCGTAAATGGATCCAAGACCTTCCGCTTCTTTCCAAATTGGAAGAGCTTCATCGAGCTTCAAGATATACGTGCCAGCAAGAAATGGCTCATACTCATCAGGAGTCACGCTGACGCGACCGGCAAGGATCTCGAGAACCTCGTCGATGTTGTCTTCATTTTTCATGAAATCGACCACTTTGTACCAGACTTTGACCACCTTCATCCAGTCGTCGCGGCGCTCCTTGAGAGACTCAGGAGTCACAAACAGACAGTCATAGATCAAACCGGGGCAATCCTTGGAAGTGTAGATCGCTTTGGATCCGGGAACTTCGCGGAGAGCCGTTCCGGAGCTGGGCTGCCAGGCGCAAATGGCTTCTACTGCACCAGTTTTCAAAACCTGTGGCGTCTGATCAGTTGGCGTATTGACGATCTCAATATCATCTTCGCTCATGCCATTGTCTTCCAGGGCACGAAGGACAAGAAGGTGAGGAACAAAGCCCTCTTCGAGACCGACTTTTTTGCCTTTCAGAGACTTCACATCAGCGAAACCCTCTTTGGCAATAAACATGTCATTTCCATTCGAGTAGTCATTGATCAGGATACAAACCGAAGGCTTGTCTGTGCCAATGACGAGCGCGTCACCATTAGTCATGTGGCAGCCGTCAAGCTTGCCTGCTGCATAGGCGTCGAGCGAGCCCACATAGTCCATCCATTGGAAATCGACCTCTACGCCGGCTTCTTCAAACCAGCCCTTTTTGATAGCTATTTCCCAAGGAGTCCATCCCGGCCAGTCGGAGTAGGCGATCTTGAGAGGTTCTGCTTTCACCCCGGCAGCGCTAAGGGCGAGAATCGAAGTGGCAAGAAGGAGTTTTCTGAGCCGTTTGCATGTATTTTTCATCGTTCTGTATGGTTTAGTTATTACCGAAGGAACAGATTCGTGTGAACGCACCACTGCCCGTTTTTATTCACGCAATAACTATGCCAGCCCAGAGAGATTCCGGCTCAAAGGCTGGGGGCTTTCATTCAGATGAATGCAAAAGATGGCTTCTTACCGTGTTCCCTACTAGGGGAGAAGCATTGGAACTGATGACTTCAAATCTGTAGCAGGACGCTGCTCTGAGCCATCGGAAGCATCATTACCTAATTCAGCGATCGCAGATGCGGCGTATTGCTTCATTTTTTTCATCACTTCCGGATGAGCCGCTGATACGTCTTCTTTCTCTTTCAGATCTTTCGCCAGATTGACCAACATGCCCGGGCGACCTTTTCCAGTGGGTTCGGGAGAGGTCCATCTCGGATGGGT
>JAHDCN010000597.1 GCA_020629815.1 Verrucomicrobiota bacterium | reverse complement strand
ATTCAGGGCAAGTTCTGGCGGGCTGGTGGCATCGCCCCGGATCTCAAGTTGGAAGGTGTCACGCCGCGCTTCACCGACGAAGCGGTGTCAGTGATCAAAAATCACAAGTCCGCTGAGCCTGACAAACCTCTCCTGCTTTACTTGGCATATCCTTCACCGCACACACCCTGGCTACCGACGGAAGAGTTCGACGGGAAAACTGAGGTGGGGCTCTACGGCGATTTTACCACCATGGTGGACCATGAGGTTGGCCGGGTTATCGCGGCTCTGGATGAAGCGAAGATGAGTGACGACACGCTGGTCATTTTTACCGTCGATAACGGACCTGTCTGGTATGAAAAAGATGTCGAAAAATACGGCCACGACAGCTGCGGCGGATTGCGCGGGATGAAAGCGAGTGCCTGGGAAGCCGGTCACCGAATGCCATTCATCGTCAAGTGGCCGGGGAAGGTTGAGGCAAATCGGGTGACTGACCAGACGGTTTGCTTTACCGACGTGTTTGCTACATTTGCCGAGCTTTCCGGGCAGGAGATTCCCAAAGGTCAGGCGCCGGACAGCGAGAGCTTTCTCCCCGTTTTGCTTGGGGATCAGCCGGAGGACGAAGCCATTCGCGGGCCCATTGTTTTGAAAGCGGGGCGAGGCCACATGATGATTCGTTCCGGCGACTGGAAATACATTAACGGACCTGAGGGAGGCGGCTTTTCGGGGCGCGACAAGAAGGCTGATGGCTCGAAACCCAAAGTGCAGCTCTATAATCTGCGCAAGGATCTGGGTGAAACGACCAATCTGGAAGCAGAGTATCCGGAAAAGGTTGCGGAGTTGGCCCGGTTAATGGAGCAGATTCAAAGTGCCGAGTGATGGACTTCGATTGCCGATCGGAGCAACAGAAATTTCCAATTGGGTGTTAAGAATTCCGCCTCGTTTGTCTAAGTAGAGGTGATGAAGCACCTATTTCTCATCCTCGCATTTTTTCCGGTAGCCGTTTTCGCAAAGCCGAATATCGTCATCATTCTCACCGATGATCAGGGCTATGCGGATGTCAGTTACAATCCACATTCCCCGCCGGAAGTCAGCACGCCGAATATCGATGCGCTCGCGCATTCGTCGATCATTTGCACGCAAGGCTATACCAGTGGACATGTGTGTGCGCCGACCCGGGCGGGGCTCATGACCGGTCGCTATCAGCAACGAT
>JAHDCN010000001.1:35308-39199 GCA_020629815.1 Verrucomicrobiota bacterium | reverse complement strand
TAACTCCGCAAATTCAAAGCCCCACCCTCGCAATACTTCTCGGTCCCGAAGGTTTTCATTGGATGGCCCATCGCTTCGGCGACAGACAACCAGAGTCGGTTGTGAGCCGTTTTCGCCTCCATCTTCTGATAACGCCCCATGTGAAATCCGGTGGCTTTTTCGCCGCCAATCAGAACAAAAGGAATGTTCTCCAAAGCGTGGGAATTTCCTTTGCCCAGCTCGTTCAGCCAAATTACCAGGGTATTATCGAGCATCGATCCATCTGTGCCCGGCTCCGGTGTGCCGGCAAGTCGGTCGATGAGGTAATTCAACTCACCGGCGAACCACTCATTAATCTTGGTCAGCTTCTCCACAGCGTCCGCGTTTTTATCCGGCTCGTGCGAAAGACCATGATGGCCTTCTTCAATTCCCAGCCAGTGCATACGCGCCTGACCGACGGAGCGCATGTATTGCAATGACGCCACCCGGGCCATATCGTTCGCCATCGAGTTGACCAACAGATCGATCTGCATGCGGCTGATCCGCGGAGTGTTGTCATTCACCAGCTCGATCTTTGGATCGATCTCAGGCATCGGATGAACCAGCTCGCCCTGCTTCTTCGTGTCGTTGAGTTCTTTTTCCAACTCAGCGACCAGCGTAACGTGTTCTTCCAGCATCGCCCGGTCTTCCGGGGAAACTTTGCCGATCACTTTTTTCAAATCATCCTGAACGTCGTCGATGATATTCACCAGGCTGTCGCGATCTTTCATCGAACCATACAGCTTCTCCATCATCCGTTTTGGATCATCGATTGGAGCAACCGGTTTGTTGGGTCCGGAGTAGCTCATCCGAGTCCACGGGTCGGCCCGATTGGGAACTGCCACGCCGAATTCCAGCGAACCAAACCGCGTCTTCGTGGCTTCATTTGCCTGCAGTCGATTGCGCAATTCCTGATCGATCGAGATTCCACTCGCCCAGCCCGCGGGTGAGTCGGAGCCGCCCTGAATATTGCCGGGAAACAATTCGGTCCCCGTGAGCAAGCAGCTCATCCCCCGCATATGGCGATCACCATCTCCGCCGATCCGGTTGCAAACACCGTTCAGCAAAAGCATTCGATCGCGGTGTTTCTCCAGAGGTTTCAGGATCCGTTTCGCCGCCCAGTCTTTGCCCTCTTGATCAGGCCAAAATTCCCACGGCACAGTGCCATTCGGCGAAAAGAAGAAGATCACCCGTTTCTTTTGACCGGATGCCGCATTCACAGTGGGCAGCCCGCCGAGAAACGGCAGCGCAGCAGAGCCGATGCCCAGCTCTTTCAGAAATTGGCGACGATGAATAATGGATGCGGAATTCATGTAGACGGTTGGTTTTTGATCTGTCCGATTCGCACCAGCAGATATTGAATATTGTAGCCGGAGTTCCGGAATTCTTCCTCTAATTTTGCCTGCGTATTCGGGGGAAAAACATCGGGCGAATCTTTGTGGAAGAATTGAAACAACTGACGAAGAAAGGCGCGGTGGGCCTGCGGATCATTCGCTGCAAACTCGGCGACATCGCGAGGCCCTTTGATTTCCACCTTCTTGCCGTTATCGAGCGCGAGTGTGCCATCATCATTGATTGGCCGGTTGTTTCTTTCCTTTTGGCGAAAACGACCGATCCCATCGTAATGCTCGAGACTGAACCCCATAGGATTAATGGTGGAATGACAGGCCATACAGGATTTTGCACTGGTCAGCTCGGTCACCTTTTCCCGCATGGTCATCTTCGGGTCAAATTTCCCGTTCTCAAACAAGTTCGCATTGGGAGGCGGCTTCAGAGTAATCCCGGCAATACTGCGAGTGAGAAACACGCCACGATGAATCGGAGACGTGTTGTCATGATAGGCGAAGGAAGTCAGCAAAAAAGGATGAGTGATCACACCAGCACGATTCTGATTCCCCAAAGAAACCTTCTGAAACTGGGACGATCGGGCTTTGTCTCCGCCCCCATAAATCCGGGCCAACTTGTTGTTTAGAAACAAATAATCCTCACGAAGCAATCTTCGGTAGTCGGGCTTGTCACTCCAAACAATATCACCGATGAAGTAATCGAGAGAAGCTCGCAGGTCATTCATCAGGCTGAGATCGAACTCGGGGAAAACCTCGCTGTCCTTGGAGATATCCTGCCCTTTCTCCAGTTCCAACCAATGGTCGAAAAAGCGGTTAATTTTGTGCCGGGCCCGGCCGTCGTATAACATCTCCCAGGCCAATTTTTCCCATTGCTTGTCGTTCTGAATTTGACCTTTGCGCAGCTTATCCCATGTCCGCCGATCCGGCAGAGAATCGCAAAGAGCCAGTGACATCGCAGAAGCCCGGGCCCATGGATCATCGGAATTATCGAAAGACGTGGATGGATACAAAAAGCGCGAAGATGTCAGGACCAACAGAACTAATCTACGAACTGCTTTCTCGAGTGTATCAGCTTCCTGATACCGCTTATCCACATACTGAATTCGCTCGGGTTCGGTGAGAGGGCGTCGAAACGCGATTTCCGTGAATTTCACACCAAAGTCTCCAATCTTTTTGGCACGGTTTGGATCGTCTTTCTTCGTGCCGGCAAGGGTATCGAGATGATCGACCACGTAATCGGCAGTTTCCAAAGCGCCACTTTGTACGGCTTCCACCCATTCACGGGAAACGCCCACGCCCCTCTCGTAGCCAAAACTCCGGTCATCAGCGGGAAATGTGGTCTCCACTACCATCTGTTCATCCTGCCAAAAAGGAGAAAGAACCCGGTTTGGTATGGTTTCCTTTGATCCGTAGGGAGGCTTCCACAAAAGCTCAATGTAGGACTTTTTCTCCTTATAGGTGAAAAACTCCAAATGGATCGGATAGATCCTGCCACCGAGTAAAAATATTCGCCCGCTCTCTTCGCGAATCTCGTTGTCCGGCGCCACATAGGCATCGACCAGGCCCGGCTGTTTGGTGTCGTTTTCGTTCACATGCAGAATCGCACCATTACGCGTACGAACGGTGAATTCATACCAACCTGTGTCACGAGGCATAATCGCCCCCTGCCAACGAATCGAAAACTCCTCATTCGTGAACGCTTTTCCCTCCGGCAGCGGAGGAACTCCGGCATCGTAGTCAAACAACACCTGAGGATCTCGACGCTCGAAAAAATCCCGGCCTTCGTTTTCCTTCTTCCGGTTGTGATTACGGCTGGCAAAGTAATAGCCCACAATCCCCCGCTCATCGCCTGGATGACCGTTGTGATTCTTGCGGAAATGGCCAATCACGTCCGCTACGGAGTTCTGATACTGTTCCACAGTCAGGTGAGCAAGCTCCCGCCGTCTCTTCACATTGCGATCCTGCGCCTGTTTCGAATAAAAGGCGTGATAGATGTATTCCGCAACTGCCCGGGCGTCGGGTCCGACACAGGCATCTTCGTTGTCCTCAGGCATCGTTCGTTCGATGCGACCAGTGAGCGAATCCAAATCGCGATTCCCTACAAGAGGATCATCTGCCTTACCAGCGACGCCTTCGCCCATTTCCCCGTGGCATTCGAGGCAGAGCTTCTGATAAATCTGTGCGCCCTTGGGATTGGAAACAGCTTTCCCGACAAAGCCGAAAACCAACAGACCTAACAGGGTAAGGTCCCGGACCCAACAGGGTATGGTCAGATTGTTAACAGGGTTCAGTCGGAAGAAGGCCATCGACCAAGTAAGGTGTCTCATCTTTTCCCAATTACAACGGACTCGAAGGCGGGACTCAAATGATTCATGCTTGCATAATTTATAATTTCCATTATTTTCATAATAATGAACCCTCCCCGTTCAATACGAGCTTTCTCACTTGTTGAGATGCTTTCCGTTATCGCTGTGATCGGAATTATTTCCGCAATCGCAATTCCCCAGATTGGACGGGTCAATGAATC
>JAHDCN010000001.1:20320-35208 GCA_020629815.1 Verrucomicrobiota bacterium | reverse complement strand
TCAATGAATCCAGCCGGGATGCAGTTGCAAAGCGAAACGCCCAGAATCTGGTTTCCGTCTACAACGCCGGCCGCGCTGCCGGACTTGATTTCGGAGAAAGCCCTACCCTTCTACTGAATATTCTAGTTAACACTTCTACGGGCGACACAGCTAGAGGAGGAGTTTACAATGGCACTTTCTTTGGGCTACCTGGACTGGATCATGAGGCTATTGCCAGAGCCGCTCAGCATGTCACATTCGCAGAAGACGGCGGTTTGGAATACAATCGCGAATCGATGAGTGATCATGAATTGGAAATCATATTGGATCAAATTTCCACTGAGTTGGTAAATGGCTCGTTGGATTTCGCCCTACCTCAGGATAGTCGAGGCATTATTAGCGACGACACTGAAGGCTTGCCCGTCATGTAACGATCAGTGTACTGAGGTTTCCCTTTGACGCCTCCCCTGCTCTGCCCGAACATCCGCGCATGCCGGGCATAGTTGTCAAACCTCGCTCCCGAATCTTCCACGGTCACGATTGGGTATACGCCAGCGAAATTCAAAAGACCTTTGGAAACCCGGACCCCGGTTCGGTGATTTCTCTGAAGGATTTCAAAGACCGTCCACTGGGAACCGCGATTTATAATCCGCAGTCCCAGATTGTTGCCCGCAGAATCTCTCGCAGGAAGCAGCAGCTCGATGCCGAATTTTTCCAGCGAAGGCTGGAGCGCGCTCGAGACCTTCGGCAGTCTATGAATTTTGCTGAACCGGTATACCGACTTGTCTGGAGTGAAGCGGACGGAATGCCCGGTGTTATTGTAGATCGATATGGCGACCATTTCGTGATTCAGACGCTCACGCTCGCAATGGATCAGCGAAAGGATCTACTCGTTGATGCTTTGGTGGAACTGTTTCAACCGAAAGCTGTGATCGAGAGAAACGATTCCCCTGTTCGTAAGGCAGAGGGACTACCCATCCAATCGTCGCTTCTTTACGGGCAATGCGATGGGGCTTTTGAGATCGAAACGAATGGCATCAAGCAATCTGTGGATTTGCTGGAGGGACAGAAAACCGGAATCTATCTCGATCAGCTGGACAGCTATGCATCTGTCGCTGCTATCTCGAAAGACAAACACGTCCTCGATTGCTTCTGCAATCAGGGAGGCTTTGCGCTTCACGCTGCGAAAGCAGGAGCAGCTTCGGTGTTGGCGATCGACATCAGTGAACCGGCGGTCGAAGCTACCCAGCGCAATGCTCAACTAAACGGCCTCGATGTTTCGGCACGAGCCGCAAACGTTTTCGATTTTCTTAAGGAAGAGGAAGCAGAGGGCAAAAACCAATACGACTTGATCGTGCTTGATCCGCCCTCATTCACCCGGAATCGAAAGTCTGTGAAAGATGCGATGCGGGGCTACAAGGAGATTCACCTGCGTGCCCTGAAGTTACTCAAGCGTGACGGTATACTATCGACCTATTGCTGCAGCCACCACGTCAGTGAGAAAGAGTTTTTTCAAATGATCTGTTCGGCCTCAGTGGATGCGAAACGAACCTTGCGACTTTTAGACCGACACAGCCAGAGAAAAGATCATCCTGTGATCGCGACAATTCCGGAAACGGAATACTTGAAAGGGTTTACCTTTCAGGTTGTGGGAAGCTTTTAGGCCGGCGCAGCGTGTTGATCGCGATACAGGACCGCAGTCGCCAGAAGAACCATTTCCACATTCCCTTCTTGGGATTGAGGTCATAAGTGACCCAGACATTAGGTTCGATATAGCTACCCGAATCAGCTTTTCGATCAATGCGAAGCTTTGCGATGCCCCCAGGCACGTCGTAGGCTCCCGATTCCGGAAAATCCATGTCGGTCCACTCTTCCCATTCCTCAATCGTTCCGTGAAACTGCATCGAGCGGGCGCAGAAATTCCGGATCACGGCTCCATTTCTGACATGCAAACGCAACCAAGGGTCCAGTGGCATACCGTCGCCCCGCGTCGAGAGACAATATTCCGCAAAATGCTCTTCCGATTCTGCTCCGGTGGGACGCAGCGGGATTGCTATCGATTCGAAGCCGGATTCCTCCGCAGTTGTCTTCATCTGGCTGATGATGGAATTTGCCCACCCTCTCCCTTGAAAATCTTTGCGCACTGCTATCGCTAAACCAACCAAGCAGTTCGGCCGACGAAAGAAGCGAAGATCATCGATCGCCCGTGCCATGGCACCGGTATATCCATCATCCCAGAGCTCACTGCCTTTCTCTCTCCGGACAGGGACCGCTTTCAGCATGCCGATCACTTCATCCTTCTCGTTTCGGCATTGGATAAAGTATCTGGAAAAAAAGCGAATTACCGATGACCGGATTGGCCGCGACTTCTCACGGGCAACGGTAAAAAAGCCGGGGAACGCATCTTCCATCACCCGATCACCGGCACTCCAGAAGGTGGGGGCATCATGGACGTTGGAAAACTGCACTGAAGTTTCCGATTTTTTTTGGCTTTCTATAACTCTGAGAATTTCCATCCCAGAATCAACCTTGTCAATTGTGCAATTCTTCTCACGAATGCGAATTTGCATCGAGCAGGTAAATGCCTAGACTGGTTCCAATGACGAAGACAGCTTTGATCGCATGCTCTTTTCTGGCAATTCTCAGCGGCCCCTTTTGCCAAGCTGATGTGGTTACCGACTCAATCAAAACGCTGCAGTCGGTTGGCCCCGAAGGCAAAGGCAATGCACAAGCTGCAGCCGCCTGGCAAACCTTAACCAGTGAGAATGCAGAAGCGCTGATTCCCCTGCTCGCTTCGATCGAGACCGCACCGCCTCTCGCCCGAAACTGGATTAGCAGTGCGGCAGAGGTGATTTTTGAGAAACAGAAAGAAGCAGGTGCAGAATTGCCCGCCGAAAACCTGCGTTCCTTTCTTCTCGAAACCACGAACGACCCACATGCCCGAACTCTCGCTTTCGACATGTATGCAAAAGTGAATCCCGATAAGGCCAATGACCTAATCCCCGGGATGATAAGCGATCCCAGCACCTCTTTGCGCCGGAAAGCGGTGGCGCTGCTGATTGATGAGGGCAAACAAAACCTGGACGCCGGCAAGAAACCCGATGCGATCAGCGTTTTGCAGAAAGCACTCGATTCGGCGCGAGACATCGACCAGATCAAAGAGATCGCCGGACTACTCAGAGAAAAGCTGGAGCAAACAATTGATCTTCCTAAGCACTTCGGCTTTCTGATGCGTTGGCAAACCATTGCGCCTTTCGACAACACGGAGAGAGCAGGCTTTGATACGGTTTACCCACCGGAGAAAGAAGTCGATCTTGCAGCCTCCTATAAAGGGAAAGAAGGAGATGTGAGCTGGCAGGAAACGAACACCTCCGATGACTATGGAATGCTGGATTTCAACAAGCCCTACGATCCTCTGAAACAAGTCGTTGGTTACGCTTACACGGAGTTCGAATCAGAGACCAACCGCTCAGCAGAAATTCGACTCGGTTGCAAAAATGCCTGGAAGATCTGGTTCAATGGAGAGCTGCTTTTCGGACGAGACGAATACCACCGTGGTGCCCGAATCGATCAATACACTCTTCCGATCGAGCTCAAGAAAGGGAAGAATACGATTCTCGTAAAATGCTGCCAGAACGAACAGGAGCAGGATTGGACGGTTCAATGGGAATTCCAATTGCGGGTTTGCGATAGTTCCGGGACGGCGATCCTTTCTACAGATCGCAAGCCGACTCCGGCCAAGCAAGCGCCGCCGAGACGCAGGGGAAATAACGACGAAGACGCTGAGTAGCAAGTGGCGAACAAACTTTTCTAACTGAATGAAGACCAGAATTCTAGCTCTCCTTTTTGCCCTTTCGGCAACACCTACCTTCGCTGACTGGAAGAATTTCCGGGGGCCCAATTCGAGCGGGGTAAACGAAGCAGCGAAAGGCCTCCCCACTGAATTAAGTGAGAAAACGACAAAGTGGAAAATTGCCCTTCCGGGTCGCGGGCTGAGCAGCCCCATCCTGGTGGGAGACCGGGTTTTCCTCACCGCGGCTACAGGCCCGGACCAGCAACAGCTTCATGTCTTGTGCTTTTCCGCAGAAGACGGCGCTCCAATCTGGGAACGCCGATTCCGGGCAACCGGACGAACCATGTGCCACAAGAAGACCTGTGTTGCAGCCCCCACACCGGCTTCAGATGGAAAACGAATCTATGCTTTGTATTCCTCCAATGACCTGATTTGTCTCGACCTCGAGGGAAATCTCCAGTGGATGCGTGGACTTACCCTGGACTATCCGAACGCATCAAACAGCCTCGGAATGGCATCATCTCCGATCATTTTAGAAGACACTCTGATAGCTCAGATCGAGAACGACTCAGAGTCTTTCGCCGCCGGTTTCGATCTCATTACCGGTGTAAACAAATGGAAAGTAGACCGGCCAAAAGCGGCCAACTGGACCAGCCCGACAGTTCTGAAAATCGACAATCAATGGGTAGCCGCTCTGCAGTCTTCCAAAGGAATTCTGGGTGTTCTTCCTGAAACTGGCTCCTCCGTTTTTCAATTCACCGGAGGTGCTGCCACGATCCCTTCCAGCTCCGCTTTTGGCGACAAGCTCTACATCCCTTCCAATGGATTGACGGCTATCTCTCCTGGCACTGATGGCGGGGAACCAAAGAAACTCTGGAATGAGTCCGCTCAGCGCCCTGGCACTGCCAGCCCGTTAGTCATTGGTAACAAGGTTTATACGATCAACAACGCCGGAGTTCTCAGCTGCGCCAACCGCGAAACCGGTGAGCGCATTTGGCGGATTCGGCTCGACGGCCCTTTCAGCGGAAGCCCTATAGCAGGTGGCAGTGATCACCTTTATATATTCAGCGAAAAAGGCATCGGGCAGTGCGTCGATCTTTCCGGGGACGAAGGAAAGATCATCAGCAAGATCGACCTGAAAGATACAATTATCGGAACTGCTTCTATCAGTGACGATGCGATCTTTGTCCGCAGCGATAAGCAGCTGTGGAAGTTCGCCAATTGAGGAATCAACCAAACTCGGAAAGAAGCTTCGGCTGGCCTACCGGCGCATTGATAGCAGCCGATACCCGTCTCGAATTAAAAGAGAGATTCCCTGAAGCGTCCTGCGGATTGATCGGCTGATTGATTACTTCTCCCAGAAGGACTTTACCACTCAGGATATCCCTATCTGCAAAGTCACATCCCAGTGCCCCGTCCCGGGAAACAATCACGGCGTCTGTGATAGCAGTTTCACCGAAAACCCAGGATTCGCTGACTTCGACACCCGGTCCGTCGAATACAATCACATCAAAAAGACGCTCAGCGTTTTCGAGAATCTCACCACAAAGTAGAGAGTTGCTTTCCCAGTGCTCTTTTGTGAGCACGTGCAGCGAACTGGAAGCTACCCGAATAAAGTCGATAGCAGCTTCAACCGTGCTCACCGGGTAAGACGGAGCCTGACCGGTCTTGCCTGCAAAATGAAGGTGCAGGCTTGGATGAATCTCATTCCCCTCAACCAGAAGGACACGCTTTCCACGAGCTGTAAGACTGGAGGCGAGAGTGATACTGAAAAATGTTTTCCCGGTTCCCCTGCCCTTTCCGGTAACCAGAATTCCCGAGTTTAATGAATTGGAAACAATCTCATCAGAAAGTTCGCTAATCGCCCTTCCGTGGTAGGTCTCCTGACTCAGAGCCCCCTCCAGAAGTTCTCCCAGATCGTTTCCTCCAAGCCATGGAATTTCAGCGAGCTTTTTGACTGACCTCGCATTCGGGCTCTTTTTGTCCAACTCATCGAAAACAGAATTGTTCAATGGCGATTCTGCCTTCAGTGAATTAAATGCACTGGCAGAATTGAGGATCAATTCATCACTTCCTGCGGCCATCTTGCGAAGTAACGGGATCAAAAGAAAAGCGAGCAAAAATGCTCCCAGACCGGCGAACAAAGCAACGGATCGAGTGGGCCACTTTGGTTGGAAAGGCGCTACCGCTGAAAGCGACACATAGTGCGCATCTCTAATTTCCTGCCTCCCTTCGGTTAGCGCAATATCTTGAGAAACCAGCTCAGCTCTCATCCCATTCAGGCTGGTCAGCTTCTCACTCAAAGGCCGGGCATTTGCTTGAAGCACTTTCGCCTGCTCCAGGGAATCAATTCTCTCGCTAATGCCTTCCAGCTTCGCAGCGGCCTTTTCCACATCCTGCTGAAACTGTGACATCGCTTCATCTACACCACCGCCACCACTCCGACTGACCAAAAGAGCTACCTTGGGAATCGAGATCAGTTGATCTTCGTCACCTTCCGCCAATTCAATCCGTCTTTTCGTCTCTGCATACGACCGGAGCGTCAATTCCGCCTCCTGCTTCTTTACCTTCCAATCGCGCAAACTACCATCTAGCTCTGGGCCAGCTGCACCCAACTTGCTTTCGATGGCACGAAACTCGTCATCCTTCACCGAGATCACCTCATCAAGTTCGTGAATCTTGGCTTTCAGAAAGCCCTGCTTCTTAGCAGCAATAGCTTCCGTTTCCTTCTGATGAAACTGAGTAAATGAGTTCGCTAATGCATTCGTGTAATCCGGATGAGTAGAAGCATCTTTGCTTTCGACCACAAATTTCAGGTGCGGAACTGCATTGTCAGTAGCGACTACAAACGACTCGGTAAACGCAGCATAGTTTACTGGAGCTCCGGCGAGGAATTCCCCCAGAATCTCCTGGTTTCCTGCGACAGAAACAAAATGCTGGAAAAATGGTTCCGACTTTGCCTGCATACCGACCAGGTCATGAGTCTTTCCGGACATACTTTCGAGAATCTCACCTCCCGTTGAAAAATTGACGATCGCGCAGCTCTCGTAGACTGGACGCTGACTCATGATCGCAAATGCAGCGGTTCCTCCGGCTGCCAGTGACAAACCAAGACAAGACCACCGCTTCCAAAGGCGACTCTTTAATGGTCCAGCTACGGTTTCAGTAATTTCAGGAACTCCGGAGAATTCGTTTCCAGCCAAAGGGGGTTCGGCAATCGTGCTCATATTTTGTGCGTTCGTTTCTTGCCCGACTGGAACTGTCAGACTAAGACGAAAAACAATATGAACACTAACTACTATAAAAACAATACGATTATGTCTCGGAATTGATTTTATTCTTAGTTTTGCGACTCGTTTTTACGATTTCCGGAAATTTCCATCAGCCACACAGCTGCGAAGCCGGCTGCCATAATGCCCAACGCAAGCCAAGTCTCGCCATTCATTGCAGGTAGATACCAGTCATAGCCGGTCACTTTTTCTTTCACCTTCCCTCCTGCTTCGAACTTGGTAACAATCTCGTGCTTCCACGGCCAAATCAGCAAAAGGGAGCCTGCGACGAATCCTGTCAGTAGAGCCACTGCGGTGTCATGGAAACGGCGAAAAATCCAAGACAGCAAATGACTCAGCGCCAACAAGCCGACGACAGCGCCTACTCCTACCGGGATCAGAATCTTCAAAACAGACCAATCCCCCTCGGACAAGCGATTGACCGAATCAATCATAATCAATTGGTAGTTCCCCAGCAAAAGAAGCACATAAGAACCGGACAACCCGGGAATGATCATGCTGGCCATCGCAACCACCCCACAGATCAAAAGATACAGCAAAGAGGTATTTTCCTGCGCTGGCTCCAAAAATACGCAGCCGACCGCAATCCCTACTCCGATTAGCAGAGCAATGATCGGTCCAGCACTCCACTGCTTCACTTTGTTCCCGACGAAAAAGATCGAAGCCAGAATCAAACCAAAAAAGAACGCCCAAACGAGAATGGCATGGTTTTCGAAAAGATACTTCAAGACCCTTGCCAAAGTCAGGATCGAAGCAATCACTCCAATTCCAAGCGCGATCAAGAATTTCAGATCAACCTTTTGGGCGAAGTCTCCGAACTTACCGGCGAGCAGCAGTTTCAGAGCATCACCACCGAAAGATTTTAGTGCATGAATCAGTCGCTCATAGATTCCGGTGACAAAAGCCACCGTACCACCCGAAACGCCCGGAATCACATTGGCTGCGCCCATTGCAGCCCCTTTGAAGAAAGTCCCGATCCACTCTTTCATCAGGCGTAGCTGTCGCGCATTTCTTTCAATTGCTTCTTCAACGCCATTTTGCGAACGCTGGACATTCGGTCGATAAACAACTTTCCGAAAAGGTGATCGACTTCGTGCTGAATCGCTCTGGCGAACAAACCATCGGTCTCAATCACCAGGGTCTCGCCATCCAATGTTTCAACGGTCGCTTTCACCTCTCCTGAGCGGAGGATATCCGAGCGAATATCAGGGAAGGACAGGCAGCCCTCCTGATCCGCCTCCTTTTTTCCCAATGGTTCAACTTTTGGATTTATAAAAACCAGCGGGCAAATCTCTGCCAGCGTAGTTTCTTCGCCATTCACGCGGACGTAGCTGACGCACTCCTCATCGTGAGAAACATCGACGACGGCCAATTGAAGGGCTTCGCCAACCTGTTGAGCGGCAAGACCGACGCCGTGAGCATCATACATGGTCTCAACCATATCATCGGCCAGCTCACGAATTTCGCTGGTAACTTCTGTGATTTCCTCTCCCATTTGGCGAAGCACGGGATCGGGATAAAATACAATTTTTCGGATCATGAGGCGGCAGGAAACAGTGACCGCAAATCCCTATTTTTCCAGAAGAATGCGCAGCGGAATATCCTCCACTTCCACACCGGCAGAACTGACCCCATCCCACACCTTCACCATCCACTTGAGCGGTGTGTCCTCATCAGCACGCAACTCCAGCTTCGCATTTGGCTGGGATCGCTTCAGCGCCCGAAGGCGTGGCTCAATCTGTTCCATCGAAATCAGCTGATCTCCGAGCGCTACTTCGCCTTTTGGTGTAATTGTAAGCGCAATCCGGACCGGACTGTTTTCAGAAGTCGGGCTCATCTCTGATGACTTAGGCAGATTCACTTTCACGAGCGACTCCTTCTTTTTGAAAGTCGTTGTGACGATAAAAAAGATCAGCAGAATTGCCAAAATATCGATCAAGGTAATGATCGGCACCGCAGGACGGGTGCGTTTTTTGGTATAAAAGTTCACGGCGAAAGAAATTCACTGGATCCTATTTCCCTTCCCGCCTCCTCCAGCTTCTGGGCACCCTCCACATCTACTGGTGCTTTCGGTTCTTCAAACAAAGCCGGTCCTCCGTGCTTATAAAACTTGTGAATCAGCTGACTCGCCATGACTTCTAATCGCGCTGCCATATTCTCCAGTTTGCGGGTAAACCAGGAATGAATGATCACGGTAATCACCGCTACCACCAGACCGGCAATCGTGGTATTCAGCGCTTTTGCAATGCCGCCGGCAATCAGTGAATGATCGGAAACTTCACCGGCCTCTCCCAGGTTACCAAAGACACTCACCAGGCCACTGACAGTTCCCAGCAATCCCAGCAAAGGAGCAATGGTGATGACCACTTCCAGCACGCCCATACCTGCCTGCAGTTTGACAATCTGTTCTTTCGCCGTGGCTTCGACTGCCTCGGACGCTTCGTCTCGATTTCGGTATTCCGGAGAAAGAGCGACCGTTCCAATTCGACCAAAGACAGTATCACTTTGCCGCAGCGCGGAAAGAAACTTAGCAGCTTTCCCTTCCCGGAAATACTGGTCGCAGCGACTCCATTCTTCATCTAAAAACCGGGGCACAATCGCATCCCAACGGATCGTCATGGCCCGATAGATACTCACGGTAATGGCAACAAAAGAGCAAAGCAGAATGAAGGCCATAAAGACCCCGCCCGAGAGAAGAAACTCCCACACTCGTTCATTGATGGTTGCTGATTCGCCCATACTCGAAACTAGTAAATTATCACGTCGTAGTTCATCTCCAAACCGGATCCCCCTACTTGCCCGGCTACATCAGCCGGCATAGCAGGTATTTCCGCCTCCAAAATTGCCCGCAGGGTAAATTCCTTTAGCGTGTTGTTCGCCTTGTCTTCCGTGATCTTCAGGTTCGAAATATTCCCCGCCCTCGTTACATTAAAGCGAAGCCTCAACACACCCTGAGTCACCAGAGCACCTTGATTCATTCGCAAACGGTGCCAATTCCGTTCAATAGCAGCTCTCACTTTTTTCTTATACTTACCCAGCTCAGTCCCTTCCGCATCGACCGCGTTTTGCCCCTTCCGGGAAACCGTTCCATTCTGCTCCGCCTTCAGTCGCTCTAACGAATAGCCCTTTGCAAAAATCCCCGTGTCAGCCGGGTTCACCTTTGGCTTTTCCGGAACAGGCTTTGGCTTGGCAGCTGTCGGCATCGGGGTGCTTCCGGTTTTCACAGCAAAAGTTTCCTTCGAACTTTCTGTCGCAGCATCCTGAATTCGCAACGGCTCGGCCTTCGGTTGTGTCTCTAACACGCGCTGGTCAACGCCATCCTGCAATCGAGAAGATTCCAGCTCTGTGGAACGAATAGACAGTCGTCCCAGTGAGGTAATTCCATCCTTTCGCTGCCTCGTCTGATCCGGCGCAATTTCAGAAGCAGCTCTCGTGTTCCGGTCTGATTCGAATTTCGCATTCTCCGGTTTGCTTTCCTCAGCCTCATTTAAATCAGTATCAACGAAGCTTCGTTTCGTTTCTTTCGGAGGGTCTGGCAGAATCGGAACTTCCGGTTCCGCTTTCTTCATTACCGAGGACAGCATCACGGTCACCTCTTTGGGCGAACCCGGTTGGTTCCTCACGGTCAATCCGGAATCCTCACGGCTGGCGGCCAGATGCAGAAACACAAGAAGCATCAGGAGAAGATGCGCAATCACAGAGCCTGAAATAGAGCTGAACAATTTCTGTGATTCCGACATGAAGGAGAGCCGCAAAGGTAACGTGAAACCCGACCCCATGCAAAGAAATCAAATGGTCGCTCTAGGTAACAAAAAAGCTCAACGCTTCCAACTCGACAGCGAGACTCACGTGGTTCACTACGACTTCATCAGGAACCTGCAAAACGGCGGGTGAAAAATTCAAAATCGCCTGCACGCCATTCTTCACCATCTCATTTGCGACCTCTTGAGCAGACTGTTCTGGAACCGCCAAAATCGCCATCTTGATTTCCCGCTTTCGAATGTATCCACCTAACTCGGAAGAATCGAGAACGGGAATTCCTGTCAGGGAATTTCTCGCAGATACTTGAGTTGGATCCTTATCAAAAGCAGCAACAATCTGAAACCCCTCCTGATTGAACCCCCGATAGTTCAACAGAGCCGCCCCCAGATTGCCAACGCCCACCAGAATCACTGACTGAAAACGATCGGGACCAAGCACACCGTCGATCGCCGTATACAGGTTTTCCACATTGTAGCCCAGGCCTCTGGTTCCCAATTGGCCAAAATACCCGAGGTCTTTGCGCAGTTGAGTAGGCTTCACTCCGGCTACTTTGGCCAATGCCTCCGAGGAAACTGTCTCCTGCCGGTTGTTCCGCAGCTTTTGCAGACACCTGAGGTAGAGGGAGAGCCGATAGACGGCTTTTCGAGGAATATCTAACTTTTCCACTTGTGAAAAATCGCAAAGTTTTAGAATAAGTCAACGCAGTGACACTGCTACCTGTGAACGCAATTTTCGTGCAAAAGTTAGACAAATCTGTCGTTTTGCCTCTAAAAGTCAGTGTCTTGCACTTCTCCGGAAACACTTTGTCCCTTGGTGCAAACCACGCAGTTTTCCAACGTAGCTTTGGCAAAAACCACCCCACACCAGACTGATGACCGGGTAATTTTTGCGCCTGCCCCGACTGATGTTCCGCAGCCGATTGAAGAAACTTCATCAATCACAGCAGTCGAATCAATCTCGGCGTGCTCGTGGATTCTTTGCCACGGCTCGATCAATTCGTATCGGGGGAACTTTCCACCAGCCAACAACTCGCCCGCCTGCAAATACGATTCCCTTTCACCAAGATCGGACCACTCACCTTCGTCAATCACGACTCCACAGATTTGGCCCCCATCTTCAATCGCTCTAAGAAATGCCAAAACCACAGACTCGATCTTTCCAGGCTCGATGTAAGTCAGAAACTCCGGCGAAACCAGATAGATGCCTGTGAATTGATAACGGTGCGGCCAGTCTGGATTGAGCTGCCCCCGGAGATCCACTACGTTCCCGGAGTCAGGATCAAAGCCCACCCGCAACTCGTCCCCTTCCGAGCGCAGAATCAAAGTAGCCAGAGCTCCACTTTCTTCATGGGCTGCCCAGGCTTTTTCCAGCGGCAGGTCAGTGAGAATGTCACCATTGTAGACGATGAATGATTCATCGGTCGGCAGCCAATCCCGGATATTGTCTATGCCTCCAGCCGTATCGAGTAGCGTTTCCTCAAAGCGAAAATCCAATTGGCAGGGACCGTACGCCTTATCTGGAAAAGCCACCTCATAAGCCTCCGGGCAGTGATGGGTATTGATCAAAAAATCACTGATGCCAAGGTCTGCATGCAAGTGATCCATCGCAAACGTGAGCAGCGGCTTGTTCCAGACGGGAACCAGCGGCTTGGGGAGGCTGTTCGTCAGCGGTCGCAGACGCGTGCCCAAACCGGCACCTAAAAGGAAGGCCTTTCGGCCCGAAGTATTTTCTGACATATCCGGAGAATTAGAGTCCACCCAACAGGGTATGGTCACTGACCTAACCCTGTTGGGTCAGTGAGGCAACAGGGTTAGGTCAGTGTTTTTCATCAGAATCCCGAAACCATCCCACTGGGCCGGTGTTGGATTCAACTATGAAAATCTTCTCTTTGGTTTCCTGCGTCGTATTTACCTTATCTTTCTCCAGCATTTCTATGGCTCAAAGCCCGGGCGGAAAAGGAGGGAAAGGCGGCAGCAAAGGAGGTGCGCGCTTTACGCCTCCAATTATGAAAGCTCTGGATGCAAACGGAGACCACAAGATTGATGCCGAGGAAATTGCCAATGCCAGCAAAGCTCTTCTTGCTCTCGATAAGAACAAAGATGGTGTTCTCACCGCAGAAGAATACCGTTACCAACCAGGAGGTTCGGGCGGATCAGAAGGCGGAAAAGGCAGCATGAAAGGAAAAGGCGGAGAATCGGGTAAAGGGGGAATGAAGGGCAAGGGTGGAGAATCCGGTAAAGGCAAAGGTGGAGAGTCCGGAAAGGGTAAAAGCGGAAAAGGTAAAGGAGCCGAAGAAGGTGGTGGCGGCGTTGTCCCGAAACGCCCAACTTTAGAAGAAGAGGCGTAGGAAACGCCTTCAATTTCTAACGGTTTCGTTATTCCACCGGTTCAGCAGGCGGAGGCTTTGGAGCTTCTCCGGAATAGATTCCAATAGCCTTACCCGCTTTCCAGGCAGCACTCTTCACGCTGCTACTGCTACTTTCGAATGCAGTGCGCACCACTGGTTCTCCTTGTGCGAATCGGTATTCAGCAATCGCATTGAGCAGCCTGATGTAGGAATTTTCGCTGTGCGCCGCGGCAGCAGCAACAGCTTCGGCAATCTTTTCTTTGGCCTCATGTGCTGTGGAATCTTTTTGATTGAGCTGAAAAAGGATTTCCCAGCTTTGCATTCCCGACTCTTTGTCACTGCCCCGGGTCTTTGCCACCAAAGCATCGACCTGCGCTTCCAGATGCGCACCATTTAGCATCGCTTCGCGAAGCTGCGGTCGAAAGCGGGCAGCATACGGCACATTTTCACTCTTCTGGTAAAACGCGGCAGCTTCATCGAAGGCATCCGAATCAGTCGACTTAAACATCGCGAGTGCCGCTTGAAAGCGAAGTCCCCCATCTCGTTTGCTGTCCTTCATGATCCGTGAAAGAAAAGGCAACGCGAAATCCGGCGTCGAGTCTTCCTGCAACAACATAGAGATGGCAGGAGCCTCCATCGTAACGTTGGTCTGCGCTTTCTGGACAAGATCGAAAACACTTCCAATTCCAATCCCGTTCCGACTCATCTCGTAGAGCAAAAAATTTCGATCAATTCGCCCGGTTCTCTCCATTTGATGAAACAGCGCCTCGATCTTTTTGCTGCCTTCCCAGGTTTCCGAATAAAGGAATGGTCCTGATGTGTCAGGTTGTTTGCCGGGATTTTCGCCACTCCACTCCCCTTCTCTCAAATACAGCCGCCCGAGTGCCGCCAATGATTGGTTTTGGAATCTCCAGGAATCACTCTTCTGCCGTCGCTCGATGATACCATCAACGACTTCAACTTTATGGACCTGACTTAAAACCCGCAACGCCCCCGGCCATAGGCTTTTCGAATCAGGGTCGTCCAACAAAGAAAAACAGCCGTCCACCGCATCTAAATCACGAACAGCCCGGGTTGCGAGATGGGCGATCACCGGATCTGAACTGTTTGCGTGGATCAGAATAAATCGCAACACCACAGGATCTTTCACTTCGTTGCGCACTGCCGCTATCAGCATCTCCCGCAAAGCATGAGGGTTTCTCTCCGCGACAATTGCATCAAACAAACCGGAATCTCCAACATCACCCAGATCACCGAGCATTCGGAAAGAAAGAGCCCGAATTTTCGAGTCTTTCGAATCGGCTCCTTTCATCAGTAAGTTTCTCGAAACAGGGTCGGCAATTGCCGCCATTCCGAGCAACGCAGCCATTCGGGTTGAGGGCGCTGCACCGCCATCGACTAGCACACTGGAAAAATCCTCCGGGGTTGGATTCTTCCGCAGTAGCTCCCTTTGGGCAAAGAACCGAAGCGTATTACTCTCCGAAAATAGTGCTTCCTTCAATTTCTTGACCGAAGCTCTTTTAAGGTCAGGAAGTTTCTTTTTCTCCCACTTCTTCGTTCTGACCCGGGCAATAAACCCACCTTGTTTTGACTCGGCTTCACCCGGCCAACTGGCCACATAGATTTGCCCATGCCCATCGACTGTTAGTGCAGTTGGGTTTGGGATACCGATAAAATCACACTGCGCTTCTTCGCGAAAACCGGCACCTTTGGGCTT
>JAHDCN010000001.1:18635-20220 GCA_020629815.1 Verrucomicrobiota bacterium | reverse complement strand
CTGAGCCATCAGGCCGAACCCGGACAATGCCGCCGCCGGCCATGGTAATCACTTTCCCGTCTGAGCCTTTCGCTTTTTGTAAACCTCCATCGCCCACAGCCAGATAAAGCCATCCGTCCAGACCGAGTGTGACTCCGTTGGTGCTGTTCTCCACCGCCCCCTGATCCAGACCAGGGCCGAAATTTTCGATCAGTGTTTCAGAAATGTCGGCTATGTGGTCACCGTCGGTGTCGGCATGGCGGGTAAGAAATGGCGGATGCACCACATACAACCACTTTCCATCCCATTCCAATCCTCGAGGAGAATCTAGTGACTCAATAAATGGAACCGTCTCTGCAGGCTTGTTGTCTCCTTTATCGAGAAGCTTGATGACACTGCCCACGCCGTTTTTGGCTCCCGTGTTTCCATTCGGGTCGTTGCTGACAAACAAATCGCCCTCAAGTGTTGCCTTTATCGCCGTGGGATGAGTGACTGCATCCGAAGATACGATCGAAGCGGCAAAACCACGCGGCACCTCAATCTGTTTTTCCAACTCACTTTCCCCTGCTGCAAACAAAACAGAGTGAATCGTGGTCGAGCTCCCATTCGATTCTCTGGTCGCCACCTTTGGTTTCGGCTTCGGAACCGGTGTAGAAATGGAGACGCCCTCTTCACTCTTCTTTGGCGCAGTCGGTTGCGGCACACCCCGCAAAGCGCCCGGAACTTTGGACACATCACTGTAGGCGGCAAATTCTCTGATAGAAGCACGCGCTCCGGATTTCGAACCTACATATCGAACGCGCAAATACTGCGTCTGCGCCCGACTCACCTCATGGTAGGCATATGCAGACTCTTTTGTATTCTCTGAGGCATCGATCAGTTGATCCCAGCGAGCCCCATCCCGAGAGCCTTCCAGAACATACCGGTGTGCGGTTTCGCTTCCCCAATCGATTGCCACCGCTTTGATGTGGTGTTCTGTCTTGAAGTCAACCAACCACCATTCTTTACCGGGTTTTGCTGCACTCCATTTGGTTCCGACCTTTCCATCAACCGCGTAAATCGCGTAGTCCTTACCGGACACATAATAAGACGAAGATTTCACCGGCCGCTTGGTAGCGAGATTCTCACCAAGATCGATAGGCTCTTTCGCCTGTAACTCAGTCGTCCCCTGAGGTAGAAAGGAAACCAGCAGGCACAGAGAAAAAATGGCGTATTTTGAAACGCTTAACATGGGCAGGAGGTCTGCGTAACCGAAGACCGCCAATCTGTAGCACAATCCAGCCGATACTGCGAATTTCCGGGGCACTCCATTCCGGCTAATTTGTTACATCTTTTTCTGCTGATTTCAGCTATGGGAAGCAGTGTTGACGCTGGGATGAAACAAAATTACTATGAGAGCCATGAGAAAGCTTTTCATCCCCGCCTTTTCCATCGCTCTATTTGGCCTGATCGGTCAGGCCCATGCTGAGATGCGTGAGTGGACGCAAGCAGCCAGCGGTAGGAAAATCCAAGCCGAATTCGTCGGCATGAAAGACGATTCCACCGTCACTATCAAGATGTCGAACGGCAAATCTTTCGATGTGCCTGTTTCTTCTTTGTCTGAAGC
>JAHDCN010000001.1:16424-18535 GCA_020629815.1 Verrucomicrobiota bacterium | reverse complement strand
TTCTATGGCAAGCCAGACAATGAAGCTTTTCAGTTTGCTCCGCCACGTGGATCAGCTGACTTTACCGCAGACACCTGCACGATCAAAGACATCCACATTTGCTGCGGTGGTTGTGCCAAAGCAATCGAGGAGGTTCTTTCTGATATCGACGGAGTGGAAGAATATGATGTCAAAAAAGGCTCCAGTTTCGTTTTGAAAGGCGAGCAATTCAGCCCTTACAATGTGATCCTTGCTCTACGCGAAGCCGGTTTCGGTGGCAAGTGGCAGTAGGCAAAACACAAGCGAACTTTTGAAGAAGCAGGGTGGGATTTTATCCTCCCCTGCTTTTTTATTCGAGTACCTGAATATCACTCCCTCCGCTTTCACCCGTCGACGATAGACCATCACTGTTTGGTTGCTGCGGTACGTAGTTGGTTACGGCCCGGTCTCCAACCCGGGGGCTTCCCTGACTCACGTCTGCAGTGACGAATTCGCCTTTTCTTACCGGGCTAACAATCAACGTCGAAGTCTCGGTTCCATCTGCGCTAAAGGTGACAATCTCAGCCCCTTCTTGAACTGGGAAATTTCGAGTCGATTTGATCAGTGCAAACGCCCCGTTCGGGTCCACCATATGCACACTGCCCATGGGTAAACGCATGGGGTTGATCGCGTCCTGCATTGTCTCCGCGCTGCTCCGAGCATCCTTTTGCTGCTTCTGCAGCTTTCGGGCCAGCATCCGTTGCATTGGATTCTGGGTAGTTCGACAGGAACTGGATGTAGCCAGAATCACTACCGCAAAAAACACTGCAATCGTTTGAGAAGGAGAAATCACCCCGAGAAAATCTCCGATTTCCGTGAAAAAAGCAAGCTCGACGATAGTGGATGATCTAAAGTAGGCCATGAACCTCTTTATCTACGGGACATTGCTGGTTCCGAAAATCTGGGATGCGGTAACCCAATCAGAAAAAGATTGGGTGATGAAAGACGCACAACTTCCGGGCTACCAAATCTTTCGGGTAAAGGACGCATTCTACCCGGGCATTGTTCGGATTGAGGCAGACATTCCGTGTTGCGTGCCTGGCAAAGTGGTTCTCGAGGTCGATCAGGAAACCAGGGCTAGGCTCGACGCCTACGAAGGAGACTTTTACGAGGCTCACGATGTTGAAGTTTCCCTACCGGAAAGCAACGAATCCGTCCATGCGGACGTTTACGCCATTCCAAAGTATCGATGTTCAGAGATTCTTTCTCATGAACCATGGACCCTTTCCTGGTTTGAAAAAGAGGGTCTCACTGACTACTGGGAGCGAATGAATCAGGCCGGCTACTGAGAACCGCCCTTTTCCTGCCAATCATCGAGAGCACTCCAGGTATCGTCAGCCTTTTCCTTTTCGGCAACTTCTTCGATCGGCTCTTGCTCGCCTTCGATTAGCAAATGAGCGCGCGGGCAGCAATCCGTTGCACCAAACTCGTCGCACCTCGGATGAGAAGGCAGAAGTAAAAGAGTATCTTCCCGAACCACTTCGGATAGATCAAAAGCGCGCTGACCATCTTCCAAATCCAACTCTGAGGACCACATAGAAAAATTGGCCTGATAAGGGAAATACTCCAGGCACAAGCCACACTGCAGTTCGAACTCCCCCCGGAGCTGTCCAGCAAACGCCAACATCTCTTCGAGAGAAAAGATATCGACTTCGTATGACACGTCACCTACGGCCCGGATACTGTCCTTCGGATCCAGAGCGAAGATCTTTTTCGGAAAAGAACCTTCCAAATGAAGGCCCTCTTCAGGAATGTCAGAAACCAAAATTTCCATTTGTGAGCGCAGTGTAGCCAAATTCTTCCTAATCACCACCAAGATTCTTTCCGCCTTTGATCCACTCTTGCATCCCTTCGAATTTTCCGGTATAGCGCTAAGTCTCGTTGAAGAATTGAAACATTATGAGTCGATACGCAATTGGTCTGGACTACGGAACGAACTCTTGTCGATCCTTGCTTGTGAACCTGGATACAGGTGAAGAATTAGGATCGGTAGTTTTCCCGTATCCCACCGGAGAATTGGGAATTATCACAGATCCCAGCGACCCGAATGTCGCACGCCAGAATCCACAGGATTATCTGGATGGCCTGGTTGC
>JAHDCN010000001.1:1892-16324 GCA_020629815.1 Verrucomicrobiota bacterium | reverse complement strand
GGAACTTATTCTTCCGAATGGTGGTGGAGTAAGATTTGGCGCTGCAAGAATATTGATCCCGAAGTCTTTGATGCTGCCTTTTCCTGGGTTGAGCACTGCGATTGGTTACCTGCTGTTCTGACCGGAAACGATGATCCGCTCACTTTGAAACGAGGCATCTGCTCCGCTGGCCACAAGGCCATGTATTGTGAAGAATGGGGCGGATTACCAGACAAAGAGTTTTTAGCTGAACTGGATCCAGCTCTCGCCGATCTCCGTGATCGACTTTACAGCAAGGCCGAGACTTCTGAAGTTTCCGCCGGTTGCCTGACAAAAGAGTGGGCGGACAAACTCGGACTTCCCGAAGGAATCTCTGTCGCGGTTGGAGCCTTTGATGCTCATATGGGAGCGGTTGGGTCTGGTGTAAAAGAAGGCACACTCGCAAAGATCCTTGGCACCAGCACCTGTGATATCACTGTTGCCTCCAGTGACAATGAACTGGCCGATATCCCTGGAGTTTGCGGTATCGTGGATGGCTCCGTGTTACCGGGTTGCTATGGCATCGAAGCTGGCCAGTCTGCAGTCGGAGATATCTTCCTCTGGTTCGTTAATCATCTGGTTCCCGATTCCTACGGCAAAACCCAGGATGAGAAATTCATCGCAATGGAAAAAGAGCTGTCAAAGCTCAAACCGGGAGAGACCGGACTTCTCGCTCTCGACTGGAATAACGGCAACCGGACGATCCTGGTTGATGTGCGCTTGTCCGGTTTGATTCTGGGCCAGACTTTGCATACACAGGCTCACGAAATTTATCGGGCTCTGATCGAAGCCACTGCTTTTGGTGCTCTGACAATCATCAAACGGATGGAAGAATACGGAGTCCGAATTGACGAAGTGGTAAACACTGGTGGCCTAGCCGTGAAGAATGCCACCCTAATGCAGATTTATTCCGACGTGATTGGAAAGCCGTTGAAAGTAGCTGCCAGTGACCAAACCTGTGCGTTAGGTGCTGCGATTTTTGGAGCTGCATCCAGCGGCAAGATATCAATTTCGGAGGCCCAGCAAAGTTGCTGCAAAATGCGGGACACTGTTTATGAACCGATTCCGGAGAACCAGGCCGTTTATAACGAACTGTATGATTTGTATCGCACTCTTCATGATGGGTTTGGCACCAGCGAGTGGTCCGGGAACATCGATCACGTCATGAAAGAGTTGATCGATATCAGACAACGCCAACGGAACTCGTAAGACGGGACGGGGAACAGGCTGGCCTGTTCCCCGCCAGCATCGCTAGTTCTTTGGAAGTGGTTCGAGAAGTTCGATCGTCTCTCCCATATATTCCGAGACAGCCAGTGCATTCTCTTCAGGGTATCCTTCCCGCGCTATAAATCGGGGACCTTCTCTGGGTCCTTTCAATCGTTCGATCCGGCCGGCTCCTCCGACTGATATCATGATCGCGCCTCTGCCTTCCCAGGCACCGCCTTTGGAGCCCAGAGTCGTTACGTAGGTTCCTTCACCGTCGGTCGCATCAACTACCAAAGGCCAATCGGTTCGGCTGGTATTGGAGAGCCCGGCTACATAGGCGTAGTGATTCTCCCCTTCCCCAAGTATATCGGCAGCGTCATCGATTCGGTTGTCGGCTCTTGGCCCATAGGCAGATCTTTGCAGGGAAAAGATTCTCTCTGAGTCAAGGTAGTGAGGAAACAACGAGCGAAAGGCATCATTCGAAGTCGTGATTTCTTCTTCGTAACTGTTCTCTCCGGCAGGAAACATCCCCTCGTGATCATGCGAGAAGGCAATCAGGGAGGTCCCAATACTCTTGGCATTGGCCATTGTCCTGGTCATTTGTGCTTTGATCATTGCGGCTTGAATCCCGGGGAACGCAATGGTTGCCAGCACGGCAATGATTGCGACCACAGTCATGAGTTCGATTAAGGTGAATGCTTTCGTTTTCTTTTTTCCGGCGTCAGGTAGTATCTTCATCTTTCTTGCGGGTTAGTATTTTTGCTTTTTGTCGTTTTCCTCGACGCCCGCTATTCTGCCGATCAATTGTTACCGATTTGTTACCAACCCGTTCTCATTTGTTGAAAAAGATATGGATCGTAGTGAAGAAAATCCGTGGGTAACTCATTGCACTGAGATTACCTACGAGAACCCCTGGATTCGGGTCTCTGAATCAGAGGTGACCAATCCCGGAGGAGAACCGGGCATATACGGAGTGGTTCACTTCAAGAATCGGGCGATCGGTGTTATTCCTATCGACGAGGAAAACCATACCTGGCTGGTCGGGCAGTTCCGGTATCCGACATCCACATACGAATGGGAGATCCCCGAAGGAGGTTGCCCGGAGAATGAGGAGCCCACAAAAGCCGCGGCAAGAGAACTTCAGGAGGAAACCGGCTTGATCGCTGATGAGCTGGAAGAGCTCTGCGACAACATCGCCCTTTCCAATTCCGTGTCTGACGAACGAGCCACCATTTTCATTGCCCGAGGCCTGACACAAGCAGAGGCGACACCGGAATCCTGCGAGGAATTGAAGGTAAAACGGATACCGGTCGAAGACGCCATCAACATGGTTCTGAACGGGGAAATTACAGACTCCGTTTCGGTAATTGGCCTGCTGCACCTGGCTGCGAGCCGTTCATTGCCTGAGATCAAAAGGTGACACAACCGACACCTTGGTCTAATTTTTCCTTCGAACAGTCTATGCCTGCTTCTTACCCCTTTATTGAAAAGATCGTCCTGTTTCGTCACGCCCATTTTGGACATTGCGATATCGATATTCCCAACTCGAACGAGCAGTTGGAGTGTTGCTTGATCGGCGGCAATGGAACCGGCAAGTCCACTGTGCTTTCGCATCTTTACGACAGCATCCAGTCCCAACCAGTTGACGGGCCATGCCCTTTCAAAGTGACTCGAATTCGGACCGAGGAAGGAAGTTTCTATCGCCTGCAAAATCACGTTCGTGAGACGGCTACCAGTTCGTCCTGGTTTCGCGATACGATCGAGGCAGATATGGAATGGGACAGCCTGCCGGAAAGAAATGACATTACGGCAGATGATTTTACAGAGATCTTCCAGGAGCACCAATGCAACGGCACGGAGGACTCCCCCTACCCCACCTTTTCTGATTCGATTACCACAGCATTCCTTTCCGCTTCAAAATGCGAAATGGATGGTGTCCCTGCCCCGAGCCTGCGTGATTTCGTAGCCGGGCAGATTCGGGAACGAGATTCTGAGTTCAGCGAATATCTGACTCAGAAAGGCAACCGGTCCAAAACAGTCGAAGAGGCTGAGAAGGATTTTATCGATCAATCTGCCAGTGGGCTCCATGTCCTTCATTCCATCTGGAATTCCATTCTGGCAGATGCTGCGTTGCAATTTGATTTAAGCAAAGAAGGAAAGGTCGTTTCACGAACTACCGGTGCCGAAGTACCATTCGAGTCATTGAATGCCGGGTTGACCCGTTATTTGACCTACATCGGCTTGTTGTTTCAGCGCTACTTTCGCAAACCGAGACAAACCGGTTTCGTTTTCATTGATGAACCCGAAGCCGGTCTTCATCCGGAGCTGCAGTTCCATTTGGTCAGAATTATTCGCTCTTTGCTCAATGGGCACGACGTCCAACTTTTTATTGCGTCTCAGAGCCCGTTTATTGCTACTCAGTTTCCTCCGCAAGCTCGAGTCCTGCTGCATTGCAAATCAGGGCATAAATTGACCGGCGAAAGAGGCAAAGCTCCCGAAGGCGCTGGTCCGGAGGAAATTTTGCGCACCGACTTTGGAATGAAATCCATTTACCCGAATGAAAAGGGAGCTAAGAAGGTTGGTCGATATACCGGTCAGAAACCGTCATTCAGAAATTCCCGGGATCAGGAGGAAATTGCGGACCTTCTGGACGAAATCATGACAAATCGTCGTGCATAGCCCGCCTGCTTCATGAACGTCCTCATCGCTGCTGATAAGTTTAAGGGATCACTGACAGCAAAGGAGGCATGCGAAGCAATTGCTCAAGGGATTGACCACGGAGATGTTTCCATTCGAAGTGTTCCTGTAGCCGATGGAGGAGACGGCTTGGCGCGGACGATCACCGATGCGCTCGATGGAGAATGGAGAACCCTGACAGTCACAGGTCCACTGGGAAACCCGGTCGAAGCCGGCTATGGAATCGTAGCGGAAGGTAGACGCGCCATCATTGAAATGGCAGAGGCTTCCGGGCTTTGTCGTTTGCCGGATGCAAAGAAGATGGAGCCCTGGAAAGCCACTACGTTCGGCACCGGTGAACTGATTCAGGATGCTTTGAATCACGGAATCAGCGAGATCACACTGGGCCTCGGTGGCAGCGCCACCAATGACGGAGGAACCGGGATGGCCTCAGCATTAGGCTTTCAATTCCTTTCCCAGTCAGGAGCAGTTCTGGAGGTTCCCGATCATCTTTCCGAAGTAGCAACCATCAGGGAGCCAAAAAGCTCCCTCCCGGCAAACTTCACCATTGCCTGTGATGTGGACAATCCCCTTCTCGGCCCGGAAGGCTGCACCAGAATCTATGGCCCGCAAAAAGGAATTTACCCGGAAGAACTTCACCAACACGAAAACCGGCTGGAGCATCTCGTTGCCTTATTAGGCGACTCCGGAAAAACGGCTGCCGCAACATCGGGCGCAGGAGCCGCAGGCGGACTCGGTTTTGGCAGCCTTGTTTTCTTGAAAGGAAAATTGGTTCCGGGATTTGACCTCGTCGCCGACATTCTGAATTTGGAAGAACATATCGCCTGGGCCGACCTCGTAATCACAGGCGAAGGCAAGATTGACTCCCAGTCCCTGCATGGCAAAGCCCCCGCCGGTGTCGCTCAAATTGCATCCATAGCCAGTAAGCCAGTGATTGCCTTTTGTGGAATCGACGAAACGAATCACAAAGACGCTTCCAGCCTGTTTCGAAGTATTGTCGAAATAGACTCCGCCGACCTTCCTGTAGAGGAAGCAATGGCAAACGCAGCTGCTTTACTGGCGAAAACAGCTGGTAACTGGTGGTCTAACGCTAAGCCAGAATATCTTTAACCACGTGCGCTCCTTCCACTCCGGTCAATCGGGAGTCGAGGCCTTGGTATTTTACCGAGAACCGCTCGTGATTGATTCCCAGATTGTGGAGCACTGTTGCGTTCAAATCGTTAATGTGAACCGGGTCTTTAACGATGTTGTAGGCGTAGTCATCCGTCTCACCGTAGTCAAAGCCCTCTTTGAATCCACCACCGGCAACCCAGGTAGAGAAACACCGGCCATGATGATCCCGGCCGTGATTGTCTTCGGTAAGTTTGCCCTGCGAATAGATGGTCCGGCCAAACTCACCACCAAAAATGACCACGGTATCTTCCAACATACCGCGCTCTTCCAAATCTTTCACCAGCGCTGCAGCCGGCTGATCAACCGACTCACAGTTCTTTCTTAGATCCTTGGGCAGATTCCCGTGCTGATCCCACCCGCGATGAAATAGCTGCACAAAACGGACCCCTTGCTCGGCCATTCTCCGTGCCAGGATACAGTTAGCTGCAAAGCTGCCCTTGTTGCGGGATTCCGGCCCATATAGATCAAAAATATGATCCGGCTCCTTTTCCACATCCATCAAATCCGGAACAGATGACTGCATTCGGAATGCCATCTCGTATTGAGAAATACGTGTCTGAATTTCAGGGTCACCGATGGTATCAAACCGCTCCTGGTTCATCGAAGCCAATCCGTCGAGCATTGCTCTTCTCATGTTGGGATCGACCCCCGGAGGATTGTTAAGATAAAGCACAGGGTCCTTCCCACTCCGGAATTGAACCCCCTGGTGTTTCGATGGCAAAAAGCCACTGTCCCAAAGGCGCGAGTACAAAGCCTGGCCCGGCTTCGAGCCGACCGAAATCATCACCACATAGGCAGGCAAATTATCACTCAGACTTCCCAAGCCATAGGAAAGCCAGGAGCCCATACTTGGGTGACCAAACTGTTGCGTCCCGGTGTTAATGTAAGTAATCGCAGGATCATGGTTGATCGCTTCGGTGTTCATGGAGCGAATCAGCGTGATCTTGTCAGCAATCTTGGCGGTATGAGGAATCACTTCGGTATTCATCCAGGTGCCGCGTTCACCGACACGCTCAAACTCGAACATCGGCGCGACACAGGGAAAACTACTTTGCCCACTCGTCATGCCAGTAATTCGCTGGCCATTTCGGATTGAGTCCGGCAGCTCAGTGCCATGCAATTTTCTCATTGCCGGCTTGTAGTCGAACATGTCGATGTGGCTGGGACCGCCAGCCATAAACAAATAGATTACCCGCTTTGCCTTGGGTGCAAAATGCGGCAGGTCCGGTATTCCACCGGGAGAAGCAGCATTTGCCGATTGTCCATTCAGGCTGGCCAACGCAGCACCACCGAGGAGAGAGCAGCTCCTACCGAGGAAATCTCTTCTATCTAAAAATGTATGATTCATATCAAAAAGGGTCTTCTGCTATTCACGGGTAAGGGTTTCGTCGAGATTCAAAATCAAGCTGGCCACCATAGTTAGAGCGGCATGTTCATCCGGCGCAATCGACTCGTCGCGCGACGACTCTCCAGCCCACTGGAGCAGTTCCTTTGCAGCTTTCGCGTCCTCGGCTGCGAATACCTCCTTACCATACTGGTAAACGTTCAACATAGCTGCCATCTCATTGCCCGAAGGCGGACGCGCCGTGGCCAATTCAAATGCATAGCTCGCGCGGCTTTCGGGCGAGTCGCCTCCCTCGCGAATCATTCGCTCGGCAAAATGGCGGGCCGCTTCCATTACCTGCACGTCGTTCATTGCAGCCAGCGCTTGCAGAGGAGTATTTGTCCTTGGACGTTTCAGCACGCAGATTTCCCGCGTCGGCGCATCGAAGATCTGCATCGATGGAGGTGGAGCGGAGCGCTTCCAATAGGTGTAGAGGCTGCGGCGATACAGTTTGTCTCCTTTGTCCTGAACAAACTTGGGATTACCACCGAGGCTCACCTCGGCCCACAGGCCCGGTGGCTGATACGGCTTCACCCCGGGACCACCCATTTTCCGATTCAGTGTTCCGGACAGAGCCAGTGCGTTGTCCCGGATAAATTCTGCCTGCAATCGGAATCGCGGCGCGCGTGCCAGAAACTTATTCTCCGGATCATCTTCCAGATCATTTACTCTTACTTTAGAAGACTGTTGATATGTTTCTGACATCACCATTTGCCGAACCATCTTCTTCACATCCCAACCGCTTTCCCGAAACTCCACAGCCAACCAATCAAGCAACTCAGGATGAGTGGGAAAGGCACCTTGTGAACCGAAGTCCGCCGGTGTGGAAACAATGCCTTTGCCAAAGAAAATCTGCCACAGTTGGTTAATCGTCACCCGCGCAGTCAGTGGATGTTCATCAGCAAAAAGCCAGTTAGCGAGCGACAGTCGGTTCGGCGCCGCATCTTCCGGCAGCGAAGGGAGAACTGCCGGAACACCTGCCATGATCTCTTCCTCTTCTTTGGGAGCATCATACTGCCCGCGATCGAGGATAAAGGTCTTCCTCATCTTATCCGGGGGATTGTCGCCCATCACCATACTGGTCGTGGGTTTCTGCTGCAAATCAGCTACCGACTTTGCCTGCTTGCTCTCTTCAGTAGAAAGCTTTTGATAAGTCTTGTCCTCTTTTGCCAGGTAGTAATTGAAGACCAAATTCTGCTGAGAATCGGAAAGACTTGTCCACTCTTGTTTTAACAGGCCTTCGACGGGATCAGTTTTGGTAACTGCAATTTCATCCTCGGCTAAAACCCGATCGTAGATCCGCAGATCATCGACTTCACATTTTACGTTCGCTCCTTTGGTCCGACTGCCAATGCGAAACGGAATCTTGTCCGCTGGCTTGACCGTCTTCGTCAGCGTATTCGCTTCGACTGTGTGTTCGACGAGCTTGCCGTCCACAAAGATTTTCACTCCCTCTTGCTTGCGGCTGCCGTCATACGTCAGCGCCACGTGTTGCCATTGATTCTTCTTCAATGGCTCTTTCGCCACCACTTTCAGCGCATCACCCGACCATGCATGAATGATGTGGGTAGAAACCCGATTGCCTTGCATCCAGATATCGTATCCCCGGTAGCCATTGCCGCTATTCATCCGGGAAATAACCGCACCATTCGCGTTGTTCCCCTTGATCCATCCCGTGAAAGTAAACGGCTGATCCGCCTCATATTGAGGCCAGCCATCGAAAAGAAATGCCGTGCTGCCATTGAGATTCAGAGCCTTGCCGCCAGAGCGATCACTATGCAAAAACTTGCCACCCTTCTCCAGCGTTCCTGTTTTGCCCGTTACGGAATCTCGAACAATGTCTTTCTCATCCGCAGAAATCGGGAACCAATGCTTCAAACCTTCCGGCTGCTTTTTGCCCGGCTTCCCCTTCTCCTTAGCGGATGCAGCGGCAAACCACTTCTCGAGCCCCCCTCGCGCTTTTTCCCGGTGAGCGGCCACTTTTGCTTTCGCAGCTTCAAGCTTAGCCTCCATCTCTTTTAACCGCAGATCACGGGCCGGATCAGGAACTTCAATTACCGGCGTCTGATTACCCTTCCGAGTCTGCATCCCGGGATCGGAGGTATTATTGAAGTAGGCGTAGAACTCGAAGTACTCTTTCTGGGAAATCGGATCATACTTGTGGTCGTGACACTGACTGCACTCCATCGAGAGCCCCAACCAAACGTTTGAGGTCGTTTTCACCCGATCTACCACATAGCTGACGCGCAGCTCTTCCGGAATCGCTCCCCCTTCATCGGAAGACGGATGATTTCGGTTAAAACCCGATGCAATTCTCTGCTCAGGTGTGGCATCCGGCAAAAGGTCCCCTGCGATCTGCTCGATCGAAAATTGATCAAAAGGCTGATTGGTATTGTAGGCATTCACCACCCAGTCGCGCCACGGCCACATATCGCGCGGGCCATCGGCGTGCATCACTGAAGTATCCCCATAACGGGCCGCATCAAGCCAGTAGACCGCCATGCGTTCACCGAAGTGCTCCGATTTCAACAGTCGATCAACTACCTTCTCGTAGGCATCAGGAGACTCATCTGCGAGAAAATCCTGCACTTCCTTTTGTGTCGGAGGCAGACCAGTAAGGTCAAATGTAGCGCGCCGAATCAAAGTCGTTTTGTCAGCTTTCGGCGAAGGTTCAAGGCCCTTTTTCGCCGCAGCATCTTTCACAAACTGATCAATCGACTGCTTTTCTTCGGACTGACTCGGGGGCACGAAAGACCAATGCTCCGTCCACTCGGCTCCGGATTCGATCCACCTTTTAATCAAATCCTTCTCCTCCGCTGTGAGAGACTTGTTCGACTTCGGAGGCGGCATCAGCTCATCCTCATCGTCGGTGATAATTCGATACCAAGCCTCACTGTTGGCCAAATCACCTTTGCGAAATGCGGTGACCCCATCCTTGTCTGCAAACGCATCCTCCTTCAAATCGAGCCGCAGATTGGCCTCGCGATGGGCTTCGTCCGGACCATGGCAATAAATGCACTTATCCGACAGGATCGGCCTGATATCGCGGGCAAAATCCACCTTCTCTGCCGAAATGACAAAACCACCGGTAACGAGCGAAACGATTGAAAACAGCAAAAACTTCCTTTTCACAATTCAAAGGTAGCAGATTTCCAGTGGAACACCGAGACTGAACAATCACGCAAATTATCTCAGAAAGTTGCGTAAGGTTGCGCTACCGAAAAAGTGGCTCTTCCGGCTCATGCCACTCGGTGTCCGTCAAAATCTCGTGCGGACCGTATTTGGCTTTGTAGCTCATTGCTCCGCAATTTTTCACGTAGAAGCCAAAATGGTAATACGGCTTGCCCATCTCGTGGCAAAGCTCGATTTCTTTGATTGCCGCGAAAACACCCAGCCCCCTTTTGGAAAACTCCGGATCATAGGCGGTGTAGACGCCACTCAGATAGCGGGGCATTACATCAATCGCAGTCACAGCGATCAGACGATCTTCCAAATGATAGCGGACAATGATCGACTCCACCGGCGAGTTCAAAAACAGACCGCGGTAGTATTCCTCGCTGGTTTGGTAATCAGGATTATCCGGATGCCACATGCGATCATATCGGGAGAAAACTTCGAAGTCCTCCTGGCGAAATTCCGGCTTCTCCCAGGAAACGGTGACATCATGATTCTTGTTTCGGCACTTTCGCTGGGATTTCGTCAGCGTAAAAGAATCAGCAAGAATACGAATCGGCACACATTCTGTGCACGAAGGGCAGACGTTTTTGTAAAACCGCTGCCCCATTCTGCGCCAGCCCTGCTCTCCGAGCTCCTCATACTTTTCAGCAGGAAGGGTTTTGGCTTCAAAAAAACGCTGTTTCCACGTCTCCCCTTCGAGATACGGACAGGGTAAATCACCACTATCTCGTTCTCTTCCGGTTCTTCGCCGAAACAGTTTTGAAATCATTATAATTAATATAATCGGAAAAAGAGATATTTCTCGAAGAAATCATGCTCTTTATGGAAAATTTACGATTTAACAGGGTACAGTCGCAGACCTAACCCTGTTAGGTGCCTGACCATACCCTGTTGACTCATCGTTCAAAAAACGGTAATTCCACACATGACTAAGAAGCCTCTCGCCGTTTTCTTTGTAACAGCGTTTAGCTGGTTGCCCCTGTATGCTGCTGATTTAGCGAAACCATCCCAAGGTGTTGAGCCAGCTAAGCTGCTTTCCCGGGAGGAATATGATGAGCAGGCGAAGCTTCGCATCAACACCTTCAACCTGCCAGAAGGAGTCACTGCAGAGCTGTTTGCAGATGGATCACAGACGCAAAACCCGACAGCGATTTGCTTCGATGAAAAAGGCCGCCTCTACATAGCGGAAGTCCACCGATGGAGGCATGGCGTCGAAGATATCCGCAACGAACAGCGCTTGTTGCTGCAGGATATGGCAATCCAATCCAGCGCCGATAGACTTGCCATGTATCAAAGTGATGCACTGAGCCGACCGGTATCGTTTTACACCGAATACAGCGACCGAATTGTCGTTCTCGAAGATAGTGATAAAGACGGGCGCGCTGACTACTCGCAGGCTTGGGCTGATGATTTCGACGAGATTCTTGATGGCCCCGGCATTGGTCTGATGTCCGATGGTGCAGGGTCGATCCTTTACACCAATATCCCCCACCTCTGGAAGCTTTCTGACTCCAATGGAGATGGAAAAGCCGACAAACGCGAATCCCTTCAGGACGGATTTGGTATCCGAATGAGTATCTCCGGCCACGACATGCATGGCCTGGCGATGGGCCCTGACGGCAGGATTTACTGGTCCATTGGTGATCGAGGCTCCTCCATCACAACGAAAGAGGGCCGCCACTATCACCGCCCCACCGAAGGAAGCGTGTTTCGCTGCGAACCAGATGGCTCGAATCTCGAGGAAGTCTACCGGGGACTCCGGAACCCGCAGGAGTTGGCATTCGACAAATATGGCAACCTTTTTACCTGCGACAACAATGCAGATGCAGGCGACAAAGGCAGACTGGTATACCTGATGGAAGGCGGCGATTCCGGATGGAGCTTTGGACATCAAGCTCTGCTCAATTTCCGGGATCAGCTCAACTTGCGCACGCCGGATTTCCAACATCCGGGACTCGCCAAGATTCCTCTCAATCGCTGGATGACTGAAGGCATTTGGGATCTAAATCATCCCGAGCGCCCGGCCTACTGCCTGCCCCCGATTGATCACGTCTCCTGGGGACCCAGTGGAATGGTCTACAATTATGGTGCTACGGCGCTTCCTGAAAAGTATGCGGATCACTTTTGGGTCTGTAACTTCGGCGGTGCCAAAGCTGATTTGGAGGCCTTTACCGTTGCTCCTTCCGGCGCCGGCTTCCAAGTGTCTCACAAAGAAATATTCATGGGTGGCGTCGGAAATACGGACGTGGAATTTGGCCCTGACGGCAAAATGTATCTGAGCTGTTTCAACAACAACGGTTGGATGAAGCAGGACACCGGCAACGTTTACACGATATTTGAGGAAAAAGCAGCTACATCCCCTAAGGTAAAGGATACTTTTGAGCTTCTAACTGGAGATTTCAGCTCTTTTGACTCGAAAAAATTGGGCAGCCTGCTTCTGCATCCGGATATGCGAGTGAGGCAGAAGGCTCAGTTTGCTTTGGTACGGAAAAACGACTCCAGCGCATTGATCTCCGCCACGAAGCAGGAAAATCAGATTGCTCGACTGCATGGAGTTTGGGGTCTTGGTCAGCTGGGCAGAAAAGGCGGACCTTTGGACGAAATTGTATCGCTACTTGGAGATGCTGACGCAGAGGTCCGGGCGCAAGCCGTGAAAGTCCTGGCCGATTCCAGAAATCCGGAATTTGGCGAAGCGCTCACTTCTTTGCTGGATGATGAGTCAGCCCGTGTGAAAGGCTTCGCCGCGATCGGAGTTGGGAAATGCAGCCACCCTCAGGCAATTCCCAAGCTGCTCGAGGTTCTCGCAGAAAATGATAACCAGGATCCCTTTCTACGTCATGGCTGTGTTCAGGGGCTTTGGTATTTGAACGAGCGGGAAAAGATTCTAAAACAGGTTAAACACGAGTCCGCTGCTGTAAGGCTCGGCGTGCTTCTGACTCTCCGAAAACTCCTCGACCCGAGAGCCTCCTACTTCCTTGCGGATGAGGATAAATTCGTCAGAGACGAGGCAGTACGTGCCATTCACGACCTCGATCTGGTGACAGCTTTGCCCGCTCTCGCCGAATCGATTTCGTCTTACACAAAGGAAGACGACAAAAAGATGTTACCGAAAGACCACCGGGACTGGATGATTCAGCTACGTTTGGTGAATGCCAACTTTCGTCTCGGCGGTGAGGAACAGGCAAAACATCTGGTGCACTATGCAGCCAACAGCCATTTACCGGAAATACTACGAGAGCAGGCTTTGAAAGCGCTTCTGGAGTGGAAATCACCCACACCAGCGGATCCTGTCACCGGTCTGCTTCGCGAAATTGATCCAGCTTCCCGAGCCGATATTTCCAGTCAGATCAAAGAAGCTTTGCCTGCCGTTTTTACGAATGTTTCCGGAGAACTACTTTCGGTAGCTACTGACTTGGCGATGGAGTATGAGGTCCTCGTGCCGGAGGAATTGCTGGTTTCCCAAATCAAAAACACTGACGCCAACCTCAACGCGAGGCTCGGTTCGATCAAAGGGCTGGCATCTCAGAATCCCAAAAAACTGGAACCACTTTGGGAGGAACTGTTCTCTTCTCAGTCACCTGAAATTCGATCACAGGCAGTAGAATCTTTGCTTCAGATTGATTCAAAAGCAGGGGTAGAAAAAGCACTCAGTTTCGCCAGGTCGGAGAATCTGCGCGACCGCCAGAGTGCTTATCGATTACTGGCAACCAGCGAATCACCTGAGGCAGTCGAGCTTTTTACCCAAAAGCTGAAAGATATCGAAAATGAACCGAATGGCTCACTTCTGGATCTGGTGGAAGCGGCTGAACAAAGAACTGAGGAAGGTATTCAGAAATTGTTGGCCGATTATCAGGCTGGTATCGACGCCAGTAACTTGATGGAAGTTTACCAGGGAAGCCTAGCTGGTGGAAACGTCGAAAGCGGCAGGAATCTATTCATGACCCATGCAGCAGGCCAGTGTGCGAAGTGCCATAAAGTCGAAAAAGCCGGTGGCGCTGCGGGCCCGGACCTCACCCTCATCGGCAAGCGTTCGGACTCCCGCTACATTCTGGAATCCCTGATTGATCCCAGTGCTGTCGTAGTACCCGGCTATGGGCTTACGATGCTGAGCTTAAAGAATGGGGAAACTCTCGGTGGCACCCTAATGAAGGAAGACAAATCGAGCCTGACATTAAAACTGCCCGACCCCGAAAATCCAGAGAAGCAGGTTCAAAGAGAAATCAATCTCGATGAAATCGCCACTCGCCAGCCGCCAATTTCTGCCATGCCGCCGATGGTTGGCTTGGTCAGTAAGAGTGAATTACGGGATATGGTGGCCTACCTGGCGAGTCTGAAAGGTGGAAAAAAGGAGAAAAAAGGCCATTAAATCTGCTGCTCAATCGTCTTAGAGAGCAATAGCCGCCGGTTATGAATGGCGGAATTGATGGCTGATTTTCTCTTGAATAGTGCAGATGCCCCATCCAACTTACCAACTGAGTAACGTTTTACTCCCCAGACCACACGATATGAAGACAGCTAGAAATGTTCTCTGCCTTCTTGCTTTTTTTGCCCTAAGCCCCCTTTCCTCCCACGGCCAAGTGGTGAAAAAAGGAGGGTTCTTCGGTTTTGGAAAGAAAGATCAGGTATCAGGCGATCTTTTTCCCGATGGAACTGCTCCATCCGCTGGAAGTTCCACCTACCCGGCGCCAGCCGCAGTGGAAGAAGCGCAAAAGGCTGCAGAAACAGTTCAGGAAACGGTAAGTCAGGCAACTCAGCCTGCAGAAAAGGCAAGCAAGCC
>JAHDCN010000001.1:0-1792 GCA_020629815.1 Verrucomicrobiota bacterium | reverse complement strand
TGTTTTCCTTCAGTAAACCTTCCATGCCAAAATTTGGTAAAAAGAGTTCCGGGGATTCCCCAACCTACACTGCAATCGAGCCGGTGATTCAGGACGGTGAGTTCGTCAATAACCCAACACCGAATGGTTACCAGACTTCTGCTCCCCCACCAGCGCTCGAGTATAAAGCACCAACCGTAGTGAATGGTGTGACTACCTACTCGACCTGGGATGACGTCGATGCGCGTTCCGTGTCCGCTGCTGATAAGATTATCAGCAAGATGCGATAGGCTGCTCGAAATTTTCGAAGTATTGGAGGCAGGTTACTGACGGTGATCTCGAAGACAGTCGGTGTCTTCCTCCATAGCTATTCCTACCTGGTCGGTCGGGTGCGTATACAAGTAGCGCCAGACGTCTCGGTATAACAGTTCGCCGTCTTTATCGACCAGCGCACCTTTTGATGGGGTGACAACCGAATGCGCCTTCTTGGCGTCCCCACCGACATCAGCAGCGCTGATCAATCTCCTAGTGTTTTGATACGGAGGGCTCGCCTGGTCAATATTGACAATCTCACCATACTGATGGAGGCCGAGCAACTCCCACGAGCGACAGTAATGATCAGCCCTCCAGCCGCCGTCGAGCACGTGGCTAAAGCCAAAGAAACGATTGGCTGGTGTTGCGGAGGGTAGCGCCTGCCACTCTTGATATTGATCCCGCGGTCCACAGTGGCAGACGACCCGAGCCACTTTTTGATGCTTTGCAAAACGCGCTGCCGTCGTTGCCCCATGGGAAGATCCGGCAAGAATGACCCGATCCCATCTGATTTGTTCTTCGTTAGTCAGAAAGTGACTCCACTCCCCTTGTGGATGGTTCTTGGCTAACCACATCAAAAACTGTCTGCTTCTTTCTGCCGCACCGTCGGGTTCCGCCAGATCAAGCTCCTCACTGAAATCTTTTCCAGTTGCTGCCTCAAGTCTAACATTGCCACGGTCTTGCGGGCCGATTGGTTTCTTGTCCTGACAGAGAATGCTAAACCAACTGCGAGCATAGTTTGGAGCAATCACGTGGATGCCGTAGCTATTGAGGAGGTTAAATAGTTCCGGTTTATTGCCCATCAACCAGATCACAATCTCACCGCGAGGTTCGACTCGGGTATCTACTGCCGCGAATTGCAAGTCGGCGGGTTTCCCAGTCTTTCCCTCAATCACGAAATTAATTTCCGGGTAAGACATAACTCTGGAATCTATCTCACTGGCCCTTGCCTCCAGGAAATATGCCCGGGGTTCATTATCTTTGAACGTAATGGCTTTCTCTTTTTCCTGCGCAGCCAAAGGCATCGCGATGACAGCAAAGACAAGCGGGGTGAACGCAAAAAATTTCATGATTCTCGAAACTACGGCCTGATGATTTCAGGACCTTTCAGAGAATGCAAAGGATAAGAAGCCTCGATTCCTTGTCAATCAGCGGGGCTGCTATTCGTTGATGATCCGTCTGTACAGACGAATCGCGGCCCGGGTACCTGCCAAAACCCGGACCGCGATTACCCCTCAACTCGGGAAAGGTTGCTCAAAGAACAACGCAGTATCCCAAATTTGTATTGCCCATTACTCTCTCGGAGGTCGGGCGGTTTCTGCTGTTTGTGCGGAAATTATCCTTTGAATCGCTGCGGGAACAAACCAGCCACCGGTATGTTTTGGTTTTTGATTGTTGCTCCATTCTTGCTTCACGGTTCAAAACAACCTCATTTGGTTGATGGTTAAATTTACTAAACTTTCAGCAGAACGCAAATCATTTTTAAAAACTTTTCCAAATT
>JAHDCN010000136.1 GCA_020629815.1 Verrucomicrobiota bacterium | reverse complement strand
TCTTTCGCAATCGGATACTTCGGCTGCCAGGTTGGATGCTCCTGCTTCAGCCAGGCCTGCATCTTCCCCGCCAAACCTTTGACCACCTCCGGATGCTGGTCAGCAACGTTTGCAACTTCCGCTATGTCCGCGCTGATGTCATACAGCTCCCAGCTGTCGGCTTCGTAAAAATACAATAACTTCCACTGCGCATCGCCCTGCTTCTCGACTGCGACCACACAGGGCTGCGCGCGCTGATCCATATAGCCGGGGAACAAGTAAAAGATCGGCTTGCGACGCGTTTGCTCATTGGGATTCAGCAAAAAATCGGCAAACGAAAAGCCATCCAGCGGATGCTCCTCTTTTGGAGGCAGCCACTTCTCCCCGGCCAGCTCCAGATAGGTCGGATAGTAATCCACCGTGTGAACCAGCCGTTCGGAAACCGTGTTCGCAGGAATCGTTCCCGGCCATCGGGCAATCAACGGCACGCGAATGCCGCCTTCGGTGAACATACCCTTCGTCCCGCGCAGCGGCAGATTGTTTCTGTGAGTTCCGCCATTGTCTGAGGTAAACAGCACCAGTGTTCTATTCACAATACTATCGCTGGTGTCGCCATCCAGATTCGGATCCTCCAGGGCCGCGAACAGACGACCCATGATCAGATCGACACTTTTCACAAACCCAACGAACTGATCGCCATCCGAGGCCGCCTGCAAATCCGGCCGCGACCGCACCGGGCCATGAACCGCATAGGGGTGCACCTGCAAATAGAACGGCTTTTCGCTTTCGGCAAACGTCGCCAGCGTTTCCTCCATGGCATCGGCCACCGCATCACTGACATGCTTCGGCGTGCCAACCAGCGATAAAGGGAAGCCATATCGCTTCACATAGTCATCTGTATAAGGCTCGCCAAACCGATCCAAATGCCCGCGGGCCAACTTGCGGAATTCCCACTCTCCTTCATCAGCGCCCTCCTTCTTTTTCGATGCAAAACAAACCGGCTGATGCCCCTGGGTAAACCCACCGATATTGATGTCGAATCCCACGTTCTCAGGCAGCGTTTCTTCCCCGTGGTGACCTCCTACATGATACTTGCCAATGTGGCCGGTCGCATAGCCGTTCTCACGCATTGCCTCGGCAACCGTCACAGCTTCTGCCGCTACATCTTCCGTCTGTTTCGGGCCGGAAAAGCGCGCCTTCTCTTTGGAAATTCCACCCTTGCCAAATCGATTTAGATTTCCAACCACATACACATCATTATGAATACGGGCCGGATACTGACCTGAGATCATCGCCGCCCGGGTTGGCGCGCAATTGGGCTGCGAATACGCGTGAGTAAAACAAAGCCCCTCACGCGCCATCCGATCCAGATGTGGTGTTTCATACATCTTCGGATGTGTCCCCAGCGTCGCCTGCGCCACACCAATCTGGTTCCACCCCAGGTCATCCACCATCACTGTCACGATATTGGGTCGTTGTCGTTCCTGATCGAGCTTCACCGCTTCAAATTCCGGATTCTGATGCTCGCGCGACAAACCAATTGGTTTCACTGACTCATTGGCAAGAGAACCTCCCTCATCTTCTGCAGCTTGGCCCACACTGGAAATCAATTCCTTTGGACCGATCAATTGAAACAACAAATCGCTGTCGGCTCCATTACCCGGCGCCCATTGATTTTTCGTAGAACCGTTGCGACGGATCATAGCACCATCCACATAACCTTTTGTTAGACGGAAACGGATATCGGAATCTTCTGTGCTTAGCACAACGGCATATCGATCCGCCTCTAATTGCAACGGAGGGTCAAAGCGAAGCTCCATAGTCTGCTCTGCTGTGAGACCCGCCGGTATATCTGCTGTTCGCGACAACAACGGCTCGCCAACAGGTTTGCCGTCTTGCTCGCGGAACAGTTGAACACTCAGGTCTTTCAAGCTTTTGACATCTGCCAATCCCAGCATCAGGCCCTCAATCTTCTCAGCTTTGCCGAGCACAAAAGTCTGACCTTTTTCATTGCCCGAACTCACCAGCGTAGCTCCGGAGCCTGCGCGTTTGGAAAACGGTAGCCGGTCTTCAGCTTTGAGAATTGCGACTTCCGATCCCTGGACAGGTGAAAGATTAAGCAGCAACAACGCGGCGAAGAACAGCAGACGAAAAAGAGGCAAACACATGCCCAAACATTTCACTGCTCAGAAAGAAAGGCAATCGCGTGATGACACACAAGCGAAATTGCGGTTTCTCCAACCAGTCAGCAGAAAGAAGCCATACCAAAGACATTGGCTAACTTCACAAAATTGGTACAATCCGGACGATGCGATCAATACCCACGTGCTTTGCCGTTTTCATTTTACTGCTCGTAGCATTTTTGGTGATTGCCAAAAGCGAATCCCCAAACCAGGGCATGCAAGCAGGGGTCGCAACCATCGATATCACACCCACGGAACCGATTCGGCTGAGTGGCTACGGATCACGGACAGAAACGCACCAGGCTGTCGCACAGCCACTCCATGCCAAGGCGCTCGCAATTCAGGATCAAGACCGTTTGGCCCTATTGGTGACGGCTGATTCTATTGGAATCCCCGCTTGGCTCAGCACCCAATTGAGCGAACGACTGGAAGCCAAAGCTGGTCTTTCGCGTGGGCAAATTGCCGTCACGGCAACTCACACTCACACCGGCCCCGCAATTCACGGCAACTTGCCTTTCATGTTTCGAAGCGGTCTCACCAAAGAGGAGAAGGCGACAATCGAACGCTACTCGAACGACCTTCTCGACAAGCTCGAAAACGTTTCTCTTCAAGCAATCGGGAATCTACGACCGGCAAAGATCGATTGGGGCAAAGGCGAACTCGGCTTCGCCGTGAATCGCCGAATTTTGAAGGATGGAAAATGGGCAGGCTGGGGCAATCAGGAAGACGGTCCCGTTGATCACACCATGCCAATGATGCGCATTCGTGATCAGCACGGTAAGCTTTACGCAGTATTGGCAAACTACGCGTGCCATTGCACTACACTCGGCGGCAAGTTCAACCGCATCCACGGAGACTGGGCAGGTGTGGCCCGCGAAGAAATTGAACAGCGCCATAGCGGAGCCACTGCCTTAATTACCATTGGTTGCGGTGCGGATCAAAATCCGGGGCCGCGTAGCGATGACCTTTCCGTAGTGGAGTCTCATGGCAAAGCAATGGCAGATGAAGTAGATCGTCTGTTGAAGAAAAAACTCACTCCGGTTACCTCGGCACCAAAAGGAACCTTCCGCGAGATTGAACTGGCTTTCGATCCCCCGAAACCGAGGGAGTATTTCGAACAGCGAGTCAAAGAGAATCATCCAGACGCATATTTTTATGCTGCAATGCTGGCCAAGCTCGATGCCGGGGAGAAATGGCCGGAGTCCGAAATGTATGAAGTGCAGTCATGGACATTTGGAGACGAATTGGCAATGGTATTCCTGGCCGGTGAAGTCGTCGTCGATTTCGCCAAGCGCTTCTATCGCGAATTTGATGCGGATCGTCTATGGCTCAATGCCTATGCAAACGATGTCCCGCTCTACGTGCCGTCGCGGCGGCTCTATGACGAAGGAGGCTACGAAGTCGACAGCTCGATGGTCTACTATGGCAAGCCTGCCAGGCTAGCTCCCGATACCGAAGAGCGGGTCGCAGCCGAAGTGATGAAGCAAATTCCCCGTGTCTTTTATTCGGCAGAGACCCGGAAGGTTCTGCCTCTACCGATCGAAAAGGAACAAGCTCTTTCAACCATCCATGTTGCCGACGGCTTCCTGGCCGAACTGGTTGCAGCAGAACCTTTAGTTCAGGATCCGGTTGATATTGCCTGGGATATCGAGGGCCGAATGTGGGTCGTGGAAATGGCGGACTATCCGAATGCGACGGCAGAAATCCCCGGCGGCAGAGTTCGTTTTCTGGAGGATACGAGTGGCGACGGATTCTACGACAAATCAACTCTGTTTCTCGACAACATCCCCTACCCAAACAGTGTGATGCCGTGGCGCGACGGAATCCTGGTCACCACTGCCGAAGGTATTTTTTTGGCAAAGGATACCGAGGGAGATGGTCGGGCAGATTACCGTGAACCGATCATCGAGGGACTTCCATCGGCTAATCCCCAACACCAGCTGGGAGGTCTGCAGTGGGGCCTCGACGGATGGGTGCACTCGGCCAACGAGCTGAGAGATAGCGGTCGCGAAATCAAATCACCCAAAACAGGAAAGACGCTCAATCTCAGCAGTGGCGACCTTCGCTTTCATCCGGACACAGGAGAGTTCGCCTTGCGCTCCGGGCGGACCCAGTTCGGCCTTAGTCGGGATGATTGGGGAAACTGGTTTGGCAGCAGCAATTCGCGACCGTGGTGGCATTGCCCACTCGATCAGAAATACCTGAATCGTAATGCAAATGTCGCCTACCCCGGTCCCTACAGCTACCTCGGCAACCCTTCATCAGCGCCACCTGTCTTTCCCTCCAGCAAAGCCCTGAAACGTTTCAATGACTACGATAAGCAGAATCGAATCACATCGGCCTGCAACGTAGCGCCCTATCGAGACACTCTTTTCGGCGAAGAAGCATCGCGTTCCCTATTCGTCGCAGAACCCGTGCACAACCTGGTTACCCGTATCGTGCTTGAACCAAATGGCGCCACGTTTTCCGGAAAACGCGCTTCCACAGAGCAGGAGTCAGAGTTCTTTGCTTCGAGTGATAACTGGAGCCGACCCACGGCAATTCGAACCGGCCCGGATGGGGCGATCTATGTCGTCGATATGTATCGCTTCGTCATCGAACATACAGAATGGATTCCCGAAATGTGGCAACGCCGATTAGATCTCCATGCCGGTCACGATAAAGGTCGCATCTATCGAATTCGCCCCACTGACAAAGAGCTGCGGAAGTTTGTTCCCTCCCTGGAAAGTGAGAATGGCGTCCTTCGCGATCTCGCCCATCAGAATGCCGTCTGGAATGGCGCCGATGACCTCGAAGATCTGATGCAGAACGGAGACCTGCCTCAGACGCGGTTGCAGGCAATGGCGGCACTGGGATCGCTTGGCGGGCTCACAGATAAGTTGCTGGAAACAGCCCTGAGCGATTCCCATCCCGGCGTACGTCGCCATGCGATTCGATTGAGTGAGAGACGTTCCGCTTTGCTTCCCCGGATAGCCGGGCTCGCGACCGACGAAGACGCATTTGTCCGGCAACAGGCCGCCTACTCTCTGGGAGAATTCCAAGCAGAATCTTCCGGTGTTGCTCTAGCAACGTTGCTCCGCCGCGATCACAACGACCCCTTCATTACCGCGGCAGCAGTAAGCAGCGCAGAGCCTCATATCGAAACGATCGTCGGCGAACTTCAGGATCATCTATTGGATTTACCAGTCTCGATCACCAAATCCCTGTTTCTTACTGATAAAGCCGTTACCTCCACTGCAGTCACGGCAGCCCTTCAGGGTGAAGGATCACTGAGTTCCAAACTCAGGCTGCTCCCCTTCGCGGATCGTTCCAAACTCGATAGTCTTCTCATCGAAGCAAGAAACCTGGCAGCGAATCCTGAACGAAAAGCTGATGACAGGATCGCCGCCATTGGTGCTTTAGACTCAAGCAGCTCCTCTCTTTTGTTGAAGATTCTCGACAGCATAGAGCCACAGCAGGTGCAGAGCGCAGCTCTGAAACGTTGCTCTGAAATTGGCACTATAGAGATCGCCAGACACCTGCTGAAAAACTATTCTAACATGAGTTCGCGAACGCGATATGAATTGCTCAATCTCTTCGTGAGCCGGACGAATTGGACGCCGGAGTTACTGAAACAACCGGATCTGATCAAACGCCTCGACGCCACTCAGCGTGCGTCGCTCACCAACCATATTGATGCTTCGATTCGACAAAGCGCTATGACCTTGCTCCAACCCGGTGAGTCTGCTTCGGCAGCATTGGAACGATTCGAGGAATCACTGACTCTTCCCGGCAATCCTGAAGCAGGCCGCACACAATTTGCTGCTCTTTGCTCTTCCTGTCATAAACTGGAAGACACCGGCTTCCACGTAGGACCTGATCTTGCTGCTCTGACAAACAAATCGCGCGAAGCTCTTTTGCTCGCCATTGTCGATCCTGATCAAGCTTTGGAAGACAAGTATGCATTAGTCTCCGCCGAGGTTCGTGATGGATCCACCATTGGCGGTATTGCAACCAGTGAGTCGGCAACATCAGTCTCGATTCTGGGGCCTGGAGGCGTTTCTACGACCGTTCCCCGAACCGATCTCAAGTCCTTCAAAAACCTTGGTATTTCCCTGATGCCCCGCGGGCTCGAAGCTGCCTTGAATCCTCAGCAAATGGCCGATCTTCTGGTTTATCTGCAACAGGCAGGAAACAGCTCAGGAATTCAGCCGGACGAGAACGGATCAATTCGACTCACCTCTCAGGTTGGCGTTCCACAGGGCGCTGGAATCAAGTTTGATCCCCGTGCCCGAGCGCTTTCTCAAATCACCATGGAGGATACAGTCACCTGGAAAGTGGAATCGATTCCCGCTGGAAACTACGCGATTTTCTTTCGTTCAGGTCTAGCCAATAACGGAGTGACACCTCACTTACCGTTTGAGTTACAAATCGATGGAAAAGCAATTCGCAATACAGTCGATGCAGGTTCGATCACAAATCTCCGAAGTCGACAATTCGGGGAATTTCGAACAACAGAATCTCTTAAGAATGTCGAGATTGTCTTCCGTCATCATTTTCCCAAAGGGCGCGTTGCAATTGGCGAAATCGTATTCATTCCGTAAAAACTCATTACATGAAATCCATACTCTCTTTCATCCTGTTGGCACTCCTGCCGGTCCCCTGTTTTGCAGAATCAAAGGATAAGACAGGAAAGACCACCCCCTTCCATGGCAAACCTCACACAATCCCCGGATTAATCGAAGCCGAGCACTGGGACAAAGGGCCGGCTGGAGTGGCTTACTATGACACCACCGAAGAGAATCGGGGCGAAGACTACCGCGAGAAAACTCAGGTTGATATAGAGAAGCGACCCGATGCATCCAACGGTCACGGGCTGGGTTGGATTCTCGAAAAGGAATGGCTGATCTACACTGTCGAAGTCAAAGAGAGCGGAAAATACCGAATCGAAATGCCGGTGGCATCACCCAAGCTTGGTGGTCTTTTCCGAATCGAAATGAACGGCAAAGACGTCTCCGGTCCGATCTGTGTCAGCCGTTCAGGCGATTGGAAAAAACTCGTCATGCTTTACCACGGAGGAGTCGAGCTCGAAAAAGGCACCTTTCAAATGAAGGTTTACATGATCGAAAACGGTGAGTCCAAAGCGATTGGAGACATCGACTATTTTCGCTTCGTAAAAGAAGAATAAAGC
>JAHDCN010000135.1:5940-7368 GCA_020629815.1 Verrucomicrobiota bacterium | reverse complement strand
TGGTTTTCACCGACACATACTTGATGTTCTTTTTCTTGTAGTAAGCCCGCTTGGCCGGCGTGATCCGCTCGACATATTTCCTGCCGACCTGCTCGGCCCGCTGCATCTGATCAGCTGTTGCCTGCTCTGCAGTGATGATTGCTGCCGCAGAGGTAAGCGGCACAATACCGCCCACCAAATTGGCTGCAGCACTCAGTCTCGACTGCTGCGCTACGACTACACCCGCAGATCCTCCGGTGATACAAACGAGCGCTACCTTTTGCCTGACGCCCAACCTGGCACAGGAAGTGAAGCAAAAAGCCAAAACTAAGGCTCCCGCAATAAGTGCCGAAAAACGAACATTCTTTCTCATAGCATTTCCCCCCCCTGGGTCGATGTATAAATACTATAAGATTAAGAAAAGTCTAAAATTAATTCAGGTTAATTTAAAAACTTTCGGTAGAACTCCACTATTGTTGGGCAATAACCACGTTATTTTTCCGACACCAATCGATAGCCTGAGGGTTGTTTGCCTTGGCCGCTTTGACGTACCACTCCTCTGCCTGTTTGGAATCCTTGTTCCGACCAAACCCATGCTCCAGGCAACGAGCCAAGGCCATCATCGATTGAGCATCACCTTTGCCTGCACCCTCCTGAAATAAGTCCGCAGCTCGAGATGGATCTTTGGCAACCCCATCTCCCTCGGCATAGCGCCCCCCCAAATTAAAATAGGCCGGAAGATTCCCCAGTTCGATAGCTTGTTCAAAAAGAGCGGCTGCCTTTTTGGAATCCTTTTTCAAGCCCCATCCTCTACTGAAACAAACTCCGAGGAGATCCATTGCCCTATGGTCCTCGTTTTCGACTGCTTTTTTGAGATAGTAGGTTCCCAACTGCTGATCCTTCTCGATTCCTTTACCCAGCACAAAACATTCACCCGCATAGAACTGGGCTTTGGTCACACCTAGATCGGCGGCTTCCACAAAGTAACCAACTGCATCTCTTTTCCTCGTCTCCGTCGAAACCGGAAGTTGAAAGATTCGTTGCCCGGCTTCAGCCAGCATCTCAGGAAACCCTTCTCTGCCATAGCGAACAAGAGCGCGAATCTCGCCAAAGTTGTTGCCTTCGCTGCGCAGTTTCTGGAGTTCACGTTCAATCTCAGCTAAATCCAGAGAAGGCTTTTCAACAGGGGCGGTTTCGATTTCCAAAGAGGCCCCCTGCTCTGTTAATTCGGGCTCATCTGCATCTGCAACAGAAGTCACCGCCTCTGTCACCATTTCTTTTTCCTGAGAAGGTGCCTCGGGGCGAATCACAGAGGTTTCCCGTTCCACCACAACAAGCTTATTTGAATCCCCTTCCACTTCGCCGGGAAGATCAACCTCCTCTATTACTTCCTCCCTACTTGATCCTTGAATAGTTTCCACTGCACTTGCGGAAACCGTGGAAGCTTCC
>JAHDCN010000135.1:0-5840 GCA_020629815.1 Verrucomicrobiota bacterium | reverse complement strand
CTTCCGTGAACACTGGATCACTATCCTCCACTTCAATGTAAGAATGAGAAAGAGCCAGCTCTACCGGATTGTTACTCTTGGCAGACTCCACATTCTCTTTGGTTTCAATCGAAGGAGCTGGAAACAGGAAGTGCCACCCCAGCCAAAGCAGTAACAAGGAAAGCGAAATTCCCACCAGAAAATAGATCTGTTTTTGAAGGAAGTGTGCCGTGGCAGCATCTTCATCCTCAATTTCTGCTTCTTCGGAAGGCTCCAGCTCAATCCCATCTTCCAGCCCCAGATCTTCATTCTCAGCATCCTGCCGTAACCAAAGAGGTATGACAGATGCTCCTGAATTCTCATCAGCAGGAATCAGTTCTTTTACTGGTGTATCGAGATCTTGTTCATGATCTTCTAACGGCACCCTCGAATCTATTCTGACAACGTCATCCCGAGTTTCCAATTCTTCACTTTGCGAGATCGTGAGTTCCTCCTCATCATTTCCCTGGCCGTCATAATATTGGCCGTAAAGAGAAAGCGGGAGATTCTCTTTGTTCCAAAATAAGTGGTCGCCATGCTCCTCAACGAACAACTCCAAAGTTCGCTCCAGTTGGAAAAGGGTTTCTGCACCTTCTCGAAGCTCTCTAAGACACTCGACCTGTTTGTCGTCGCTTGAATCAAGATCAGATATTTCTTCAAGCAGCTTCGAAAGCTCTTGAAATGTTTCCTCCTCCGCAGAGTCCGTGGCAATTGGTGATACATCACCGAATGCAAGTGCAGCTGTTCCCTCAGCACGCAACAAAGCGAGGGAGTTGCGAGGAAAACTCAATTTTGTATGCGGGAAAAGCGACTGCATGCGCAGGTCCCTCACAAATTGCCAAACCAACTGTGCTGAGATTTCAAAAGGAAGCCTCCCCTTTCGCTTCACATAGTCAGTAATTGACTCGCCGTTCTCCAGCTCGCAAACATAGTAGGGCACACCGTCGTCAATCCCATGATCGTAGATTGCCGGGAAAAAGGCCGTCTCACTCTTTTCGGAGATCAAATGCCACAACTCACCACTCGCTCCTTGATCAAGGCGATTGGCCAAATCCAGAACACAAATTCTGGCGTGCATTTCCCGTTCCTGATCAAAGACCAGAAAGCTATGTAGCCCCGTGCCTGAGGTAAGGGATTCCAACTGTCCTGACTCGTCCTGTTCGAACTCGTAGTGCCTTAGAAGCGAGACTTCGGCAATACGCTCTTCTCTCTGTTGTGTCATTTCGTAAAACGGATAAAAATTAGTTAATTTATATTGAATATAAAATTTATTGAATTAACCGTTATTATTCTTGCGATAAATAATTCTAAAAAATATCACATTTGGTATTTTTTTCAAATTTGATTCTCACACTTTTGCAAAATATGAAAAGCTTCTGTCGCTCTCTGGTTCTGCTCGCCTTTGGTTTATCAGTTCTGCTGTGCGCATCTTGCGCCCATCAAATCAACTATGACTTAACCGAAGCGGACAAATGGACCGGACAAACCGTTTCCAAGTCCGTCTTCGTTGATGATTTCATTGATGACGCTCCCAAAGACGAAAAGATCAATATTCGTATGGGAAAGGAGCTCTACCGAATCAATGCAAGGCAAGGTTATCCCGGCAATGGAGATCTGTCGGCACCAGTTTCGACCATGATCGGCCGTCATCTCGAACACTCTGACTTATTTGAGAACGTATACTATTCCGAAAACCCGGTTCCCATCGGTGTGACACCTGATTACACCCTTTCCGGAACAATCTATGACTACCACGGTTTAGGTAAAATGAATGCGAAAGCAGAGTTCGCCGTCATTACCGCTGCAACGGTAGCCAATTTACCAGGCGCACTTGGCGCAATGGCACTCACCAAAAGCTCCACATCCGAGGTACAATCGAGCGTTCGGTTGAATGATGTAGCTCTGAAGGCCGGTCAGAAAAATGTTTGGGAAAAAGAAAGCATTCATTCCAAAACCAAGCGGGTCGCCCATTTTCTCGAAGGAGACAACAAAGGCGTCTTCATTCTGGCTGATGAAGAACTGCGGAAAGTGACCAATGAAATGATCTACGATATTGGCAAGAACCAAACCGGTTCGAAACTCAAAATGCCGACTCAGCCAGATCGCACCGGATTCCGTCTAGTCGCAACCCCTATCGGTATGCCGGAATCGTCAGCCTCTGAGACAATTCCCGCTTCGCCGATGAAGCGAGCTCCCAGCAAAAAGCGATTCAACTCATCTCATCCGGGAAGGCCGTAAGAAATCTGAGGCACTGATCCGGGGATCAGTTCTTGCTGCGCTGTGCGAGGTCCTTCTCGACCAGGCTTCCTTCATTCAAAGAAAGGAAGCTCTTTCCGATCGCTGGTGCTTCTTCGACTTCCTTTTTGAGGTTGCCAATTGAAGTGTCTACCGAATGCACGGAGCCATCAGCATTCTGTATGACCACCAGGTAGCCATAGTATTCCCAGCCACCTACATTCGTATCGTCCTTATCGGAGTCATATTCTGTGACGACCGGCTTACACTCGAATTCTGTCTCCCGCCCTGCATTGACAGAAAGCTTGAACTCGTTTTTGCCCAAAACTTTACCGTAGTCCTGATCCCTTTCTGCAAAACGTTTCGTTTGCCGCCCCACCAGAAAAACAGTGGCCTTGCCATCAGCAAAATCAATATCCCGCGAATCATTCAACACCTTCAACGAGGCGCTGACCGTTTGCTTCTTCATGAAAGAACTTTCTCCAAGCCTTTCACGTCTGCGACCTGCTGAAACCTTGATCTCCAACTCTGCCTTGGCAACAGGTGCTGCCTCTACAATTTTCTTCTGCGACTCCGGATCAAATAAATCGATCTTCACATTAAAGATTTGGCCGTCACTGATTCGCTCAATTCGCACATTTCCGCTCGACTTGGTATAGGCAAGGACTTTCACATCCATCACCTGCCCCTTTACACTCTTTACTTCGAGACCAGACAGAAGTCCCTGAAAAAGAAAAAGCGCACAAAATACAAGTGTTGTCACCCTCATGACAAATTAATACTACAACCCTCGGTAACTCACTAACTAAAAAAATGAACTGATCCCTTGAGTCGAAGGCTTCTTCACCACTTGATCACAACTTTTCCAAAGTGTCGCGCTGATTCCAGATACTCATAAGCATCGACTGCCTCTTCAAAACCAAAGGTGCAGTCAATAACCGGCGAAATTCGATGCTCTACGATATATTCAATCATCGAAGTAAACATCTCCCGACTTCCGACATAGATCCCCTGTAAGTCTGCCGCTTTGGCGACAAGAGGAAACAGAGACTCTTCAGGCGGTTGAAAACCTGTCAGCACACCAATCAAAGAGATCGTACCTCCCGCACGAACCGAATTCATCGAACATCCCAGCGTCCCGGCACCCCCTACTTCAATTACCTGGTCGGCGCCCTGTTTTTCGGTTATCTCATGAACCAGACGATCCCAATCAGGATTCTCCACATAGGAAATCGTGTGATCTGCTCGCAATGCCTCTGCCTTTCTTCGCTTCTCATCTGAGCTGCTGGTGATAATAACTTCGGCACCTGCCGCTTTCGCAATCTGCAAGGCGGCAATGGAAACACCTCCAGTGCCAAGACACAAAAGCATCCGGCCCGGGCCGACTCTCTCCGCCGGTCTTTCCATCAATGCCTGCCAAGCGGTCAAATAAGCGCAAGGCAAACAAGCAGCGGCCGAATAAGAAAGCGAGTCCGGAATCTTCACAACACTGTGGGCCGGAACTGATACATACTCTGTGAGGACACCATCACAGGAACCTCCCCGGGCAGCTTTGTGATAGCGCATCGAAAAAGGCCCCGATTCCCAGTCGCGAAAAAATGTCAGCGCAACTCGATCCCCTTCAGCCCAACCCTCAACATTTGAACCAACTTCGACAATCTCACCCGCCCCGTCCGAAAGCGGAACAACAGGCTCATCACCTCCCGAAGCGGAAAGCCCGCGCTTCATCAAAAGGTCGCGGTAATTCAGCGAGCAGGCCCTGACTCGTATCAAAAGGTCACCCGATCCTACAGAAGGCTGATCTACATTTTCCAGCTCAACCGCCTTCTCCGCCTGCCCTTCTACGGACCGCAACACATATCGTCTCATCCGGGAATAGTAAGGAATTTCTCCACCTTACCAAGAGGCAAAGTGTTGATCACATCATCTTTCTCAAGCCAGCCTTTTCTTGCCAGCTTTGCTCCAAACCAGAGAAATTCCAACTGGTCAGTTGCGTGAGCATCCGGATTGATCGCACACTTTACGCCCTTTTCTTTCGCCATTTTCCACCAGCGCCAGTCCATATCCAAACGCCACGGATTGCAATTCAGCTCAATGATTGTGTTAGTTTCAGCACATGCCTCAATCACTGCAGGGACATCAACGGCATAAGCTTCGCGCTTTAGCAGAAGCCGTCCAGTCAGGTGCCCCAGCATCGTCACATGGGGATTCGAAACGGCCTTGATCAGACGCTTGGTCATTACCGATTCACTCTGCGTCATTGAATTATGAACGCTCGCAACGACATAATCGAGCTGACTCAGAATCTCATCGGAATAGTCCAAATCCCCATCCTTTCGAATGTCTACCTCATTCCCGGCAAACAAACGAAAGTTCGTTCCTTCGTCCTCCCAGCCTTGATTCAAATCACGAATCTCCTGCACCTGTGACAACAAACGCTTTTCATCGAGGCCATTTGCTTGAAATGAACTCTTCGAATGGTCAGCAATTCCCAGATATTGGAGGCCCAAGTCCATTGCTGCCTGAGCCATTTCCTCCAGAGAATTTTTCCCGTCCGATGCCGTGGTATGATTGTGAAAGGTCCCGCGCAAATTATCCAATTCAAATAATCGCGGCAGATCCCCGTCCACAGCCGCCTCCATCTCTCCGCCGTTTTCGCGCAATTCCGGTGGGACATAATCCATACCCAAAAAACGATACAGATCTGCTTCGTCAGCAAATTCCGGCGGCGCCTCGACATCATCTCCCTTGGGAGCTAGCCGGTATTCATTCAGAGTATACCCCTGCTCCAAAGAGCGCCCGCGCATCGCAACATTGTGCTCCTTACTACCGGTGAAATAGGATAGAGCGAAAACATACTCGTCGTTCTTCACCACCCGGAGATCACACTGTAATCCATTCTCCAGGTAGACGCTCGCTTTCGTATCCCCCTGAGCAATGATATTTTTTACCCAGTCCTGATTGACGAAGTAATCAATCATCTCGGTGGGCTCATTCGATGCGACCAAGAAATCCACATCATGAACAGTCTCCTTCCCGCGCCGAAAGCTACCAGCGACATCGGCACGGAGGCAATCAGGGTGCGATTTCAGCGAATCCAAAATCATCTCCACGGGAGCCACTACGTCCCCCAAACGAAAGCGATCCGCATATTGCTCCTGAAATGCAATCGCCTCCAAAATTTTCTCTACCGATTTTTTCCCAAAACCAGACAGAGACGAAACTTCTCCCGATTCACAAACACGCTTCAGACTCTCCACGGAATCGACCCCTAAAGACTCATACAACACCTTTACCTTCTTCGGTCCTAGCCCCTGAATCGTGAACAGCTCGAAAAGCCCTTCCGGGAACTCAGCTTTAAGATCTTCGTAGTATTCCAGTGATCCAGTCGAAGCCAACTCATGTAGCTTCTGTTGCAAAGCGTCTCCGATTCCCTTGATCCCTTTCAGATCATTAGCCTTCGCCTTACCAACAATATCACCCGAAAACTGCTGAACCGTTTCCGCGCCCGAGCGATAGGCCCGTATCTTGAACGGATTCTCCCCTTTCAGCTCGAGCAATAAGGCAATCTGCTCAAGGACTGAAAC
>JAHDCN010000134.1 GCA_020629815.1 Verrucomicrobiota bacterium | reverse complement strand
ACCAAGCTGCACCCAGCTGCGGCTGAGGATTGACTCGATAAGGCATCCACACGACTCCGACTGCTTTGGCACTGCAGTTTTTCTTCAGTGGAGTCAGGCGCACTTCTTCGAGTTTTTCCGTCATCGGATCCATCGACTCTTTGAGCTTTTCGACTTCCTCTTCTGCTTCGCGCTCGAGCTCGTCGAGTTCCTCCTGCAAATCATCTACCTTGTCTTCGGCACGGGAAACGTCGCGACTTTCTTTCCAGGCGCGGGACGCACCGGACAAGCTGCTGCGGCTCCGGCTGCTGACACTGCGACCCAACACTGCCCCCAGAATCGTGCCGCCAATGCGCATCGCGGTATCCAGCTTGGCGCTGCTGGCCTGAGCCTTTTGCTCGGCCACGTCGTCCATGGCGCGCTCGACCCGGTCTTCGATGGTCTTGATCTTCTTCTCGTATTTCTTGCGCAGCTCTTCGACTTTATCGTCGCGAATCTCATGGGCTGCGTGAACCAGGCGGGCACGGAAGTCACCCTCCTTTTCGCCGACGTTGGAATACTGTTCGGTCAGCGGGCTGTGAAAAATGGTCAGCGAGTGATTGCCATACAACCAATCGACCAATTCCTTCTTCATCGTGGTCCACATTTTCGATTCGAGAAACGACTGCGGAATTCCGGTGAAGGAAGCACCACTGAGTGGGTCACGTCCCAGCTGCGAAGGAGTCAGGTTGTTGGGTAATTCCAGATCCTGATTCCACTCGATCTCTTCGGTATCGGGATTGAATTTGTTTACCATCGCCACGGCTTCGACGCCGTTGATGTTTTTCTTCGGGTCGCTGTAGCGGGCTTCGCCAATGCGAATGATCGCGGGCACGTAGTTGATTTCCTCTCCGGGAACGCCAGCTCCGGCGGGCATGAAAAATTCATCAGCACCTTTGGGTAGACGCGGACGCATGGTCTGCGGCGCGGCGGGCTTCGGAGCTTCGGGCGAAGGCGTGGGTGCAGCTTCGATTGCTGCCTCGACCTGCGCCTTGCGGTCAGCCATGAGTTGCTTGATCTGACGACGGGCCAGAGGACCGCGCAGGTAACTCATTACCCAGCGGACATGAAACACCACGGGCGCATCTTCGTGGACATTGTTCATCAGGAACACCCGGCTGCCGAGTCCAGCGAGCAGCTGTTCCATTTTGCCGCGATCAAATCCTTTGTCGCCTTCGGCGGCAGCGCCTTCGAGACCGTCGAGCACGCGTGCTTTGTCGCGCTCAGTTTGCAATCGACCGAGAAACCAGGTGCCGATATTGGACAGCGCCTTGTAGTCGAGATCGACCGGGTTTTGCGTCGCCAACAATACGCCGAGACCAAAGGCCCGGGCTTGTTTCAGCATGGTCATCATCGGCTTCTTCGATGGCGGCATCGCTGTCGGCGGCAGGTAGCCGTAAATTTCATCCATGTAGAGCAGCGCACGCAAACTCGTGGTGCCGGACTGCGAACGCATCCAGCCGAGCATTTGGTTTAGCAACAGGGAAACAAAGAACATCCGCTCCGAGTCGCTGAGGTGAGCAATGGAGAAAATCGAGATACGCGGCTTGCCCTCAGGCGTATGCATCATGCGCTTGATGTCGAGCGCTTCGCCTTTCAGCCAAGTGGAGAAACCGGGAGAGGCGAGCAGGTTGTTCATCTTCATCGCCAGACCGCGCCGGTCTTTTTCGGGACAGACGGTTTCCAGATCCATGACGCCGATTTTGTCGAAAGGCGGCACCTGAATGTGGGAGATCAAACTCTCCAGAGTGATGCCCTGTTCGGCTTGCCAGGCATGAGCGAAAATATTGGAAAGCAGAATGTGCTCGGGATCCTGAATCGGGTCTGCATCCACACCGACCAGAGCCAGAATACTGGAAACTGTCGATTCGATGCGTTCGCCAAGCAGCTCGGCATCGTCGAGAATCTCAAACTCCGGCACATCGAGCGAACTCAGGATCGAAACTGGCAGGCCGGCATTGGATCCCGGCGTGTAGACCGCCATGTCGATCTTGTCACGCAGGGACTTGATCCGCTCAGGGCCCTGCCCCCATTCGCCCAGCCCTTTTTTCCACAGGGCAGCCTGTTTGGCAGCATGCTCATCGGGAGTGATGCCTTTTTTGGATGCGTCATCCTCATTGATCCAAGGACGAAAGTCTTCGGGTGCCAGATCGGGAAAGGTCAGCAGCAGGTTGGCGATGTCACCCTTCGGATCGATCACGATCGCCGGGATGTTGTCCATCGCGGCTTCCTCGAGCAGGGAGATACAAAGACCAGTCTTACCTGAGCCGGTCATTCCGAGAACAACACCGTGAGTGACGAGGTCTTTCGAGTCGTAGAGCAGCAGGTCGTCCTGCAGCTCTTTCTTTTTGATGTCGTATTCCCGGCCGAGGTAGAATTCTCCGAGTGTTTCGTAATCTTCTGTGCGGATTTCCATGATGCGTTTTGGGGTAATCTTTATCTACCCGATGTTTTCTTTTTTGGAAAGGGGCGAGACGGAAAAAGGCACAAAACTTCCTGATTGAAGGAGGGTTTTTCCTTTCCCCGGAAACGGGAAGTCGTATTCTTGGCATCCATGAAGCTGAAGGACAAAGTTGCGATTGTAACCGGCGGTGCGAGAGGGATCGGTTTCGGCTGCGCCACTGAGTTGGCGAAAGAGGGAGCGCACATTGTGCTGAATGATCGGCCCGGTGGCGAAGGACTGGCGGAAGCAGCTGCGCAAATCGAGGAGCTGGGAGTCGATTGCTATCCTGTCGAGGCAGATGCGTTTTCCCGGGAGGGTTGCGAACTGATCCGCAAAACGGCGCGACGGGAAGCAGGCGATATTGATGCGCTTGTGTATGTCCCGGCCTTCAACCGCCGGAACAGTTTTCTGGATTATGATCCGGCTGATTTCGAAGACATTCTGCAAACTGCACTAATGGGGCCGTTTCATCTGGGGCAGTTGGTGGCGCGCCATTTTGTCGAGAAACAGAAACCGGGAAAGATCATCTTTATTTCCAGCGTGCTGGCACGAATTCCGAATGCCCGATGCGTCGCCTACAGTGCAGCGAAATCGGCTCTCAACACCATGATGCAGACCATGGCGATTGAATTGTGTGAGCATCAGATCAATGTGAATACCATCGAGCCGGGTTGGATCGATACGCCGGGAGAGCGGGATCATTACACGGATGAGACCATGGCCGAAGAAGCGAAGAAATTGCCGTGGGGTCGAATGGGAACGCCGGAAGACATTGGCAAAGCAGCAGCTTATCTTTCCTCGCCCGATTCGGACTACGTCACCGGAACGATTTTACCGGTGGACGGAGCCTATCGATTGAAACATTGTCGGGCAGTTCCGGAGGAAAAGTGAACTTTTCCGCTCGAGAAGCGTCTATCTTACTGAAATGTTTGCCCGATTGTTGGTCCTGTTTGTTTCGATCCCCTTGATCGAGCTGTTTTTGTTTTTGCGCATTGGCAGCAAAATTGGCATTGGCACCACCGTGGGTATTGTGATCCTCACCGGTTTTCTGGGAGCCTATCTGACCCGGCGCGAGGGGCTGAAAACGCTGGAGAAATACCAATCGTCTCTGCAGAACGGCCGCTTGCCGCACCGGGAGATTTTAGACGGTTTGTTGATTTTGATCGCAGGAGCCGTTTTGCTGACACCCGGCTTTCTAACTGATGCTGCCGGCTTCGCTCTGCTTATCCCGGTTTTTCGCGATAAGGTGCGCGCTTTTCTCGGTAGTCGATTGAAGGAGAGAATTCATGTAGCGGGCGCGAGCATGGGTCAGGAGGAGAGAACACAAACCCCGGATACGATTACCGTAGAAGCAGAGGTAATCGAAGACACGATCCCGAATGCGCCGGAAACCAGCCGAATCGAATGAAATGCCAACGACTTGTCACCGTGGTGGTCTTGCAGTAGTTTGAAATAATGAGAAGCATCCACTGGTCTTTTCTTTTCCTGCTACTTGGCGTGGCTTTTCCCTGCTTAAGTGAAGCGGATATTGTGGAGAAGAAGTTTACCCGCAGCAGCGACGGGAAGACAGCGACCGGTCAGGTTTTTGTGCCCTCGAAACAGTTTTCCACTCAGCGAAAACGCAGCCGATCATCCGGGCGATTGCCGACCGTGTCTCACGTCGTGCTTCCTTCTTTGACTGAACCGGCAAAGACAGCGCCTCAGAAACAGCTGCAGGCAAAGGCGCCAAATCCGCAGGTTCCGAAACCGCGCTTCGGCCATGGATCGGACGGAGGAAACCCGGCCGTGCCAGTTCCTCAGGAAGACGAAGATGTCGGCTATCTCAGTGATATCGGAGATGATGTGGTCCTGGACGAAAGCGCTCTCAGTCCGCCGGCGACTTACATTTTCAGTCCGCGATACAATTCAAACGAATACATTCCGGTCTACCCCTATCACTTCGCTCCCATTCCCTTTTTGCCTGATCCGTTTTTCCACTACCGTCCCTCGCACATTTGGAGCAGTCCGTTCATTTCTGTCCGGATCACTCGCTAGGTAGTTGCTCCCCTCTGAATGAGTTCTCCTGCCCGCCCGATCCGGGTGCTGTCCGATTTGCATTTGGGACATCCGGCCTGCCGGATTGACTCGGTTCAGCAGCTGCGACCTCTTCTCGAAGGCGCGAAGACTGTCGTCTTCAATGGGGATACCTGGGAAATGAGTAACCCGCTGCTTCGGGAGAAGTGTCAGTCTCATTTTCACGAGTTGGAGGCCTTGCTTGAGGAGGTCGGTGCCAAAGGCGTTTTCCTCACCGGTAATCATGACCACGAGATCACCGATTTGCACGCGCTCGATCTGGAAGCGATCGGGGTGTTTATCGTTCACGGTGATTGTCTTTTCGATGATATATCACCCTGGAGCCCGGAGAATTGGGAAATGGCTGACGACTTCGCCCGCCTGCGCAATGCGCTTCCCAATCGTGATCCCGATGCCAATTTGGCGACGCGGCTCGAATACACACATCAATGCCGGGAAATTCTGGGCCATGACGAACATGAGTTTGATGGCGGTCGGTTTCGGCTGATTCGATCTGTGTTCCGAATTATTTTCCCGCCTCGTCGTCCCTGGGAAATTTTGAAGTGCTGGACCGGAGTTTCCCGACGGGCCAGTGACTTCCGGAATCGCCATTGCCCCGAAGCGAAGTTTCTGGTGATGGGGCATGTCCACCGACCGGGCGTTTGGTCATTGGAGAATGGCGAGGTCACTTTGTGCAACACGGGTGGGTTTATGTCAGTGGGGAAAGCCCGCATGGTCGAGATCAGTGATGATACCATTTCCCTGTATCGTATCTCAGAAAAGCCGGAGTCCTTTCGGCCATGCCAGAAGCCTGACTGGTCGCAATCTCTCTGATTTGCGCCCTTGCCCTGCCTGACAAAAGCATCCTAAATGAGCGCGATGAAATACTCTGCCAGTTTCCTGCTTTCTTTTCTGTTTCTCGGACTTTCGCTACCGTCTGCTTCGGCTCATGATGTCGCCGGTGAGATGGCGAGTGCTGCGAAGGACTTTCTGGCCACCCTGACTGCGGAGCAAAAAGAGAAGGCGACCTACGACCTGACCGTCGATGAACGGGAAAACTGGCACTTCATTCCCCGCCCATTTGAAGGAAAAGGAATGCGTGGAGGCCTCCCACTCGTTGAAATGCGAATCGACCAACAGCAGCTGGCGCAGGCATTGCTTTCCACAGCTTTGAGTCACCGCGGCTATGTCACCGCCCTTCAAGTGATGTCACTGGAACGTCATCTTTGGGAGGTTGAAAATGAAGACCCCAAGCGGAAGTCAGAGATGTACTATGTAAGTATTTTCGGCGAGCCCGGAGCAAAAGCCTGGGGCTGGAGATATGAGGGGCATCACCTGTCGATGAACTTCACTATCAAGGACGGCAAACTGGTTTCCGGAACCCCTTCCTTCTATGCCTCGAATCCTGCGGAAATTTTGGAAGGCCCTCGCAAAGGGTTGCGCGTGTTGGCCGGTGAGGAAGATGTGGCGCGGAAGTTGGTAAACTCTCTCGATGAAGAGCAGCAGAAAACGACGATTTTTTCTGAAAAGGCACCCCGTGATATTCTTACCGCCGCTGAACGCAAGGTTTCTGCTTTCGAAGAAAAGGGCATTGCCTACGGGGCTTTAAACGAAGCGCAGCAAAAGAACCTAAACGAGTTGATCGACGTCTATATCCATCGCCTGCGTCCGGAAGCTGCGAAAGATCAACTGGCCAAAATCAAAGAAGCTGGTTGGGACAAAATTCGTTTTGCCTGGGCTGGTGGAAAAGCTAAAGGCGAGCCACACTACTATTACGTTCAAGGGCCGACTTTCCTGCTCGAGTATGCCAATACTCAGAACAACGCCAATCACGTTCACGCAGTATGGCGGGATTTTGACGGCGATTTCGGACGTGACCTGCTGGCCGATCACTACGCGAAATCACACTGAGTCGATTTGCGATTTTCGTGAGCGGAACTATTTTCCGGCTCACGAAACTGAATGACAGAGATTTTCATCATCCTCGGGGTGCTGGTCGCTTCGTTTGCGCTACGCACGTTTCGCGTCCGCTTCCTGAGTAAGCTGGGTGCGTTGGGAATTTTGGCGGCCAGTTTTTTGGCAGGGTATCTTCCCACCAAAATGATCTGGGTCGGCTTGTTGTCGATGTCCTTCTGGTTTCTCCTGCCCTGGGTTGAGCTGCTGACCCGCATTCGTCACCTGCGTTTGCCGCTTTCCAAGGTGCTGAGAAAGCAAGCGCCTCCCGGCTCATCGAAGTTCCCGTCCTTAAACGATTTCACTGAAGAGATCGAAGAGGCGGGTTTTGAATATGTCGCCGATACCGGCTGGGACTGGGAGGAGATGAACCAGTTTTACCGGATTTTTTATCACGGAGGGAAGCGGATGCAGGCTGCGATCTGCTTCACCGAGCAAGAGCACGTATCCTGGGCATCAGTCAGTCTGACTACGCGCCATCAGGACGGTCGCAGTTTTCGCACTACGAATCTGCCCTTCAGCAATCCAATGAAGTCATCACCCTCCGTATTGATGCAAAGGAAGCCGGAGATCGAATCTTTCGAGCGGCTGATGGACCTGCACGATTCGTGGACCGATGGCCTCGGGTGTGATTTCTCCGACCTGGTCGAAGAGAATCCGGAACAGATTCCGCGCCAGATTGAAGAGGAAGCCGGAAACCAAATTCAGTTCAATCTCGAAAGCGGAATTATTTCCCCGGGAGAAAATGGTGACACCTTCCGCTACTCGTGGCGGGGCCTGTTTTACATCTATTTTCAGCTGGTGAAAGACATGGTGCGTCTTTCCTAGCCGAGTTCAGCGTTTTAAGAAGCGGCGCTGCACGTAGCTGAGTCCGAAGTAGACGATCAACGCACTGAAGCCGATCCCCCCGACGGAGGGAATGATCTTATCGAACGGTGCAAGAACCGGGCCGACTACCATTCGCAAAATATCTCCGACCGGTCCGTTTCGAAGCG
>JAHDCN010000133.1:5843-7646 GCA_020629815.1 Verrucomicrobiota bacterium | reverse complement strand
TAGCTCCGAATCGCAATAGCGAAACCGGAATATGAAGCGTAATTGGGGATAGTAAAGACCATCTCACCCGTAAAATCGGTAGAATGGATATTTTTTTGTGGCTGGGAAATCAGCGCTACGCGGCTACTGCCAGAAGCGGGCCAGATTGGCCCAACTGCTTTGTTCTTCGCATCGTTACGATGCACGCATCGCGCCTCGCTCACGTCGCGCATTTGAGCCAATCTGGCTCCGCCATTCTACCACTTTCACAGGCGAAATGGTCTAATACCACTACGGAACCGGGGTGCGGTCGAGAATCGTGGCGATAATAGTCTCGGCAGAAATTTCTTCGGCTTCTGCTTCGTAGCTGAGCAGGATCCGGTGCCGCATGACATCGAATGCCAGGTCTTTCACATCCTGAGGAACCACATAGCCACGCCCGTCGAGAAAGGCAGCAGCCTTAGCCGCGAGGGTAAGGTTAATGGTGCCCCTTGGAGAAGAACCGGCGCGGATCAGTGGTTTCAGGGCAGGATCGACTTGTTCGGAAAAACGAGTGCCGTGAATGATCCGAACGATGTAGTCTTTCACTCCGTCATCGATATAGATCATGTTTACCAGTTCGCGGGCTTCCAGCACTTTGGCTGGATCGACGACCGGCGTTGTTTTCGTTTTCGGAGCCGAGGTCGCCATTCGGTCGAGAATCACTCGCTCCTCTTCCGGAGTGGGGTAATCGACCATCACCTTGAACAGGAAACGGTCCATCTGGGCTTCGGGCAGCTGATAGGTTCCCTCCTGATCGATCGGGTTCTGCGTGGCCAAAACCAGAAACAGATCCGGCAGGCGGTAAGTTTTGTCGCCGATGGTGACCTGGCGTTCCTGCATGGCTTCGAGCAGCGCACTTTGCACCTTGGCCGGCGCGCGGTTGATCTCGTCAGCCAGAATCAGGTTGGAAAAAATCGGTCCCAGCTTGGGGGAAAACTCATTGGTCTGCGGATTGAAAATCAAAGTTCCCAGCAAATCGGCAGGCAACAAATCCGGGGTAAACTGAATGCGTTGAAATTCGGCGGACAGTGCTCCAGCGAGAGAGTTCACTGTCAGGGTCTTTGCCAAGCCCGGGACGCCTTCGAGAAGGACGTGACCGTTGGTGAGTAGCCCGATGAGCAGACGATCGACCAGTTCAGATTGCCCGACGACGACGCGAGCCATCTCCTGTTTCACAGCCTGAACCCAGGTGCTCTGTTGCTGGATTTTTTCTCCCAGTTGGTTGGTATCCATACGAGTGCGGTAAAAGGAAAGAGGAGCCAAAGAATGCCGAAGAATGGCAGGGTTTCAAGCGGGGGTTTTCCGAGTGAACAGGGTTAGGTCCCGGACCTAACAGGGTATGGTCATCGACCTAACCCTGTTTGGTCGCGACTCTGCTTACGCTGGAGCTGGCTCACCAGTGTCCTGATCGGATTCTTCGTCTTCTTCGTGAAAGTGTGGTTCGCCATCCTGATCGATGTCGCCGAGCCTTTTCTCCACGGCAGATTCGAGACGACGCTCCCAGACATAGCGGCGGAAGAGTACCTTCAATGCTGCGGTCAGAGGAACGGCAAGCAGGGCACCTAACAGACCACCCAAAACCAGCGACCAGAACAGCACAGAGAAAATCACCGTGAGCGGGTGAAGGCCTACGGAGTCCCCGACGATCTTCGGTGCGGTGACCAGGCCATTCACTTGCTGGAGAATGACAAAGATCCCAAGCACAATCAATGGATATACCCAGACATGCGGCAGCCAGCGCCACGCATTCTTGAGCACTTTGGCTCTTTTGCCGTCTTCGCT
>JAHDCN010000133.1:0-5743 GCA_020629815.1 Verrucomicrobiota bacterium | reverse complement strand
TTCCCCAATCCGAAGTCGCTCCAAAGTGAGCGATCGCAATCAGGATTGCAGGGATCATGACGAGGAGGTTGCCGATGTAGGGGATCAAACCGAGGACGGCGAGAAACACGCCAATCAAAACTGCGTGGGGCAGTCCAATCGCAGTCAGGGCTACAGCGACGAGTGCACCATCAATCAAGCTGACCACCATTTGCCCGCGGAAGAAGGAGATCAGATAGCCATTGATCTCATTGAGGGTGCTGACGACTTCGTCTTTAAATTCGGATGCGCGCAGAGGCAGATAGTCACTCCAGCCGTCGGAGATTTTGTGGCCTTCCCGCAGGAAATAATACAGGTAAATAGGAACCAGGAGTAAACCGAGCAGGTAACCAAAGAAGCCGAATGCTCCGCGCAACCGTTCCCAAACCCAGGTGCCGACTTTTGGCAAGACGTCGAATGCGCCTTTGGAAATCTGGTCGAGTCCGGCTTCAAATTTTTGTTCGAAGTCCTGAATCAACGCGTGGTCGCCGAAGCGTTCTTTCGCTGCAACGGTGCCGCGCTGCACCACCTCGACGACGTCGCGCCGAATGGTTTCGCGTTTGTCATACAACTCCTGAGCTTCCTGAAAAGTCGGCACGATTACAGACAGTATGAGCCCGACCACGAAGGCGAGAAAACCGATGTAGACGGTGAGCATGGCGACGTTGCCATTCCATCCCTTCTTTCTCAGCCAAACGACAACAGGCTCAAGCAGGTAGGCGATGATTCCCGCTACGGCGAGAGGCACAAGCACCGGCTGTAGAACGCCAAGCACCTTGCCTCCGAGCATGATAAAACCAACGGCGACGGCACCGATGGCGACAATAGACAGTGCGGTGATCGCGATCCAAAAAGTCTTTTTCTGAAAGGCGTTGGGATATTCCTTTTCTTCCGGCGGACAGTCAGCAACTTCCTGTTCTTGAGATTCTTCCATGGTATGCGGTTCCTGGTTCAAAAAAATCGTTAACCCGTGGTCAGGAGTCCCTGACGTCACGGGTGAGAAATGAACCGATAAAATAAGACACGGTCCATAACAGGATTACCAGAAGAATTGTCTCAATCATACGCTGCGACAGTAGGGACGAGGTAAACAAGCAGCCATTACAAGATCAGTCGGTTTTTGGAGCGCTGAGTCGGTATGTAATTTCATTGATGAGAAGGCTGAGCCATGCTGAAATAGGGGATGCTTCGCTTTTTGTTCTTCTGTTTTCTGACTGCTTCGGCGGCGGCCAATGAGAGTGTTTGGAACGCCAAATCTGAGGCGGGAAAAGTCGAAGAAGGTGCGGAATGCCGGATTACAGTGTCTGATCAGGCAGGCGGGCAGTTGATCCCGTTTCGGATCATCGTGAAGGGATCAGACGGAAAATTCGCCGATGGATCCGGTCGGAATGTTTACAAGGATGGGCGATTTTTTGCCGATGGTGAAACGCTGGTGAAAGTGCCTGCCGGGAAGACGGAGTTTCATATTTCGCGCGGGCCGGAGTATGTCCCGCTGGATTTTTCTTTTGAGATTCCGGAAGGGCACCGGGTAGAGATCAAGGCGGAGTTGTTTCGCTGGATTTCTCTGGAGGAGCGCGGTTGGTATGGCGGAGACAATCATGTCCATGCCAAGCATGATGAGCATACTCCGATCAAAACGGACCTGAGCTATGCAGTTCTACAGGCGCGGGCGAATGGTTTGAGTTTCATCACCGAAGCAGGTTCAAATGTTTCCTATGATCAACTGGAGGCCCTGAATCGTCCGGACTTTGCGGTTCGGCATTGCGGTGAGATTCGGCCGGGTCCGTACGTCGGGCATTTGAATCCTGCGGGGTTATTTGAGCCTTTTGAAGAGTCATTTTATGAGAACTTGATTAAACGCCCGCTGCCGGCGCAGGCGATTTTTGCCGAAGTGCACAAACGGGGTGGGGCAGTGATCCATACTCATGCGCTGATGCCGCGTCATCAGTTGCACTGGATGGGGGCCGCTGAAGCGTGGTCAGACGCGATTTCCGGACAGACGGCTCACTTGCTGGATGTGGATGCCAATCACACCGAGTTGCTGTGGTTTGCAATGTTGAATGCCGGTGCCCGTATCGGCGTGAGTGGTCATACGGATGCAGCCCTCGGCCGGGATAATACTCCAACGCCGGGAGACAATCGGGTGTATTGCCGCGCTGACCGCCATGACTACGCTGCCTTTGTCGATGCGATGAGGCGTGGCAGGACAATGGCGACAAATGGCGGGCCGTTGTTTGCCTTTCTATCGATCGGTGAAGCCGGACCGGGAGATACGATGAAAGTTCCGGGTTATCCGGCAAAGGTGCGATTGGAGGTGGAAAGTCTGGCCAAGGTGCAATCGGCAGGGATTTACCTGAATGGTGAGCGAAAGATCGCCTGGGATGTGCGGGAACAATTGGGGAGCTTGAAATTTGAGGGAACGTTGGAGATTCCGGCAGATCGGGATTGCTGGGTGAATGCCAGGGTGCAGGACGTGAACGGAAAATGGTGTCTCACCAGCCCGGTTTTTTTCGAGGGAAGGAAAAAAGCAGCCAAAGATCCGGCGGCAGCTATTCTATTTGAGATTTCCAACGCGACACGATTCGCTGACTTGAGCCGAAACTTTTTTGCTCATGTGATTGCCACCGTTCGAGCACCGGAAAAAATTAAGGAAGTCGAGCTGCTGCGCGATGGAGAGGTCTGGAAAAGCTATGAATCGAAGGCGGGGAATCAGTTACCTTCTGACGGAAAGATTCCGGTCACCGGAATGTGGGATAATTATAGTGATGGGCACATTTGGCATCCTGCTCCCGAGACTCCGCAACATTTTCAGGGGGATGCTCAGGTATTGGAGACAGGCTGGTATTCGGTTCGCGTGAGGACAAACAAACGAACGCTGCGATCTGATGCGGTGCGTTTTGAAAAGGAGAATCCGCTGAGCCATTCCCTGTCTGCGGCGAAATTGCTGGCGCACGAAACGGAGCTGAATCTTTGGGGCTATGGCGCCGACGTGGAGCACGCGACGATTCGACCGCCGCTGGTTAAAGGATCGTGGTGGTATCCGAAAGATATTTTCTGGCGTACGAGCGGTCGTTTCGGCGAAAGAGATTTTCGATTGGGTTGGCCAACCGAGCAGCCAGTGGAGCGATTTCGGGCGTCCTCAAACTAGGTCTCATTTCTTACGCACGCTGACCTCGACTTCGAGGTCCCGCTCTGGTCCACCGCCTAACAAGCTGCCGCGAATTGGTGCTACATCGTGGTAGTCGCGGCCAAAAGCGGCAGAGACATAGTGTTCATCGACCCATTTGCAGTTGGTGGGATCAATACCAATCCAGCCAACCCCGGGCACATGGACCTCGGTCCAGGCATGGGTCATCTCGGCGCCGATGAATTCATTTTTTCCGGGTCCATCAAGGCCCGGATCATATAGGTATCCGCTGATGTAGCGCGCTGGTATGCCGAGGGCGCGACAGTAGCCAACCATCAGGTGGGAAAAGTCCTGACAGGTTCCTGACTTTCTTTCCTGCACTTCGGCAGCTGTGGTCATGGAGTGGACAGTTTGCTCAGAGTACTGGCAGTTTTCAAAAATGTATCGGCTGACTCCTTCAATAAACTCTCCCCAGCTTTCGCCAACGTCATATTGAAGATCGATCGCCTCTTTCCAGATTTCGGGGTTCTTTTTCACAAACGTCGAATCGATCGAAAATTCGCGCTTGGTTTTGTCCGGCTTCACCGCATCGGCGGATTGGCCAAACGGAAGATCATAAGCTCGATCGCGCAGAGACAGGTCGGGTGGAACTGTTTCGACATCTGATTCGGCGAGGACGCTCAGCTGATTGTGCTTTTCCTCGACCTCGAAAGAGTGAACCAGGTTGCCAAAAAGATCGCGACTGTGCCAGAGCTTCGCCTCAGGATCTACGGTGATTTCCAGTTCGCCGGGCTTTTGACGATCAGTTTCTTCCGGAGCCAGCCTCAGTTCATTGATATTCGACCGGGCAGGAAGGCTGTAAAAGTATGTCGTTTTATGGCGAATGGAGAGTCGCATGAGTTCCGGGCCGCAAACGTAGCCGAAGGCGACTTTGATTCAGCAAGAAACCGCAAAAATCTGCAAAATTGGTAAATTTTTTACCGAATAACGGTTAGGTATTTACCGAAATGAACCCTGGTAATAAAACTGATGTTTCATAAGTCTATGATTATCAGATCGTTGAGTTTTGGGGGGAAGAAGTTGGCACGCTAGATGCAATAACAGGAATGCGAAATCAAAATTCTAACTAACCAACCACAGAAAAATATTATGAAAGACCAAGTAATTACCTACCGCGGAGTAAGCGCCCTGAGATCTGAGCTGAGCGAAAAACGTGTCAGCCAGCTTGAGCAGCAGCAAGGAACTCGTCTGGTGCAATACCGTGGCGTTACTGCTGAAGCTTCAGTAAACGCTCCAAGAGAGCGCCGCCGCCGCACAATCACTTTCCGCGGAGCTTCTTTCGAAGCGGAAGTATAAGAGAATCATTCGATTCATCAGGGAACCGAGGTTCTCAACGAAAAACGAGCAGTCCAATCGGGCTGCTCTTTTTTTGTACCTGCGGGTTGGTCAAATTGTGGAAATCCCGACTTTCACGACTCACACAGCTTTTTCTGAAACATTAGGGAGAATTTTTGTATTTCCCCTGTTGGTTGGTTGACTCGCTTCCAATCGTGCCTAGACCTAAGAAGTTAACTTTTCTTACATGCGCGAGTTCTTCGAAATCAGCGACCGTTACATTGAGCCTGCCCCGGCCAATTCTCTTCTTTATGAGCCGGTTGCTGACGGCCTGACTTTTCGTCATACGCGTCGATATGAGTTCGACTTCGACGGATCGGAAATTGCGCTGACCGGTTTCGTTCGCGACACCTTGTATGACGATGTGAGTCAGGCTTTTCACAAGGGCGACGACGCTGCGCTGAGCGGGTTTGTATTTGCTCTCGATTATGGCATGAAACCGGGTGCTCTTGATTTGGAGAAGGAAACGGTGCTCGAATACTACCGTGGAATTTCTGATCCGGAATTTTCGATCGAAAAGCTGGAGATTCGCCAGCGCATTTATGTTTTTGGTGAAACGGAACGGGATCTTTCAAAGCGGTTCATTCGCGATATCTGCAATGGTGCCGTTCACAACTGGAAGGTGATCTGAGAACCGAACCCAACGTTCTATCCCACACGCACACAACATGTCTGAAACTATTCTCGACCAGATCGCCGAAGCTCCGGCAGATCATTTCCGCCGATTGAAAATTTCCGATCTCGATGGCGACCGGCTGCTTGAGCTGAGTGAGTTCCTGAAGCTTTCCCTGTCCCGCGAAGATATGCTGGCGGTTCAGGAAATTTACCGCGAATGGGAACGCGAGCCTACCGATGTGGAGTTGGAAGTGATCGCCCAAACCTGGAGTGAGCACTGCAAGCACCGGATTTTCGGAGCAGATATTTCCCATTCCCTGGATGGCGAAGCGGAGCAGGTAAATTCGCTTTTTAAGACCTACATCCACGATGTGTCGCAGCGCATTTTCGATTCGAAACCGGGCTTCGTGCTCTCTGCGTTTCACGACAACGCCGGCTTCATCAAGCTCGATGAGGACAAGGCGATCTGCCTGAAGGCGGAGACTCACAATCACCCGAGTGCGATCGAGCCCTACGCCGGTGCGAATACCGGAATCGGCGGAGTGATCCGCGATATTCTCGGAGCCGGAAAAGGGGCCAAGCCAATTG
>JAHDCN010000132.1 GCA_020629815.1 Verrucomicrobiota bacterium | reverse complement strand
GTATTAGTAATATTGCAATCCACAATAAAATTATTCACATTGGCCCCAAGGATTCCGGTTCCGGTATTATTGTCAGGAGTAGGCGCATCGGGTGGATTGAAGCCCAAACCAGTGCTGATATCAAAGCCCTGAACATGAACTCTCTCTACTTCACGAGCATAGATACCGCCAGTAACTAGAGCACGAGCTGTATCTCCGCCAAACGTAAGGCCATCGCATGCATCAATAGCTTTGAAGCTGGTGACCAGATCTACATTAGTTCCTGCTATCGCAGCAGTTCGTGAGCCCGCTGGAAATACCCCGTTGCCAAGATCAGGATCTCCTGCAACAGAAGTAATCACTACGTCCTCCACATATGCTGTCCCAGTCGCTTGAACGTAAATCGTTCCCACCCCACCAAGAGTATTCTGCAGATTCGTGTGCCCTTGATTAATCGAAAGACTTGGATTCTCAGCTGTCCCATTGCCACCCGCAGCACCGGCAGCGATCCCATTACCAACGGCACCGCCATTGTTAACGAAGACGATGTTGTCCTGAATGACTTTTTCCTGTTCTGTTCTCGTAGTTGTTCCGCCTACATTACGAACCAATACATTTCCTGTATCGGAAGCGAGTCGGCGGGCAGTCTCCCGTTGAGTTGTATTAACCAAACGCGGTGCCGATACCGGGCCAACGCTGGTCACCACGGGAGCAGACACTTCGGTCAAAACCCGGTTCAAGCGATGGGGAGTTTCGTAAAAAAAACGATCCTGAAGAGAATGGCGTCCCTGCGGCCGAAACTGCGATTGGATTGCAGGAATGATTCCACCTTCCCGGCGAATCGTCTTTCCGAAATCAAGAGGGATTGAAGCGCTGACATTTGCTACCCAATTGCTTTCTCCTCCGAAAATTTCTTTATCCTGATAGTAGGTAACTCCTGCAGAAAATGCATCAAATGGTGACCACTGAACACCGGCCATCGCACCATCGAGATTGTCCCCATAAGGCATGTTGAAATGGTAGGCCCCTGCCATGAACTCGACGCCTGTCGCCTTACCATTAACTTCGAGAGGAAACTCCACTCTGATATCACCGCCATTCGCAGCGCCTTCAAAACGTCCCACAGTAGTTGTCTGCGTTGTCTCGAAAGTTCGATTAGTGATCCGGTCCCGCTCAAACTCCCTAGTCCTTCGGAAGAAGTTGGTCCCTCCATCAGTCACCTCGGTGATTTCTTTTTGCACGATTTGGTTACGACGGGCAAAAGGGTTCTCGAACCTGACAAGGGTAGTATCAGGACCCGCAGAGCGGCTGAAATTTCTAACGTCTCTACCTGCCGCAATGGTCTGCCGTGTTGTTTGCGTGAAACGATTGGTGTCCACGAGAGTCTGCTGCGCGAATGCTGTTTGCGAATCGTCACCAAAATACCAGTTAAAGTGAAAGTCGATCCCGGACTCATGCATGATGTCAAAGCCAACGCTCGCTTGTTTGTAGTTGGATCGACTCAAAGCAGTCTGGCTACCGTCCATGTGGGCACGAACACCTGCGATTAGGTCCAGTTCCTCGATCATCTTCCGGAATTCCAAACCGATGCTGCCATGCTGGGTCGAATTGTCCCGGCTGTTTACGAATACGTGACCGAAAATTCCGGTGGAGAGGTCGTCGCTGAGGTGCAGAGGCACAACTGCATTTGCATAAGCATCGGAAAGCCCTTCGGTAAAACGCCCTCCCATGTAGAGACGCCCAAGCGTATCATCAACCCGTTGCTCGAAATCGTAGTCTGTCGTGTCCGAGAATCCGAAACTGGCGCGGGGAATACTCAAATCCGGCGCGGCTTGCACCGTGCGAGTCATGGGAACCGCCCGACGAGAAGTTTCTGCAGCAGCGCCAGAGTTTCCGGAATTCCGGAAAATATTTTCCGTTTTGAAAATAGCTTCTTGAGCAACAGCCGTTCCGGAAAAACCAGACAGGAGTATGAGGGAAATGCCTACAGCAATTCGATCTTTCATAGCAAGTGGTCAATTTCAAAGTGGAGGCCTCTGTCCCGAGAAACACTCCCCACTGGCTACCATGAGAGCGAATGGCTCTCCCCCTTGCAAGCAATTTTCCTGCTTTGGTCCTTTTTCTTTAAGTAAAACAAACTGAACCAGCAAACCTCCAAGCCTACTAGACTCACTAGAATTTACTTTTATTCAGCCGAGTTCGCTTCGCTCAAAGCTGGAGATGGCGTTTCCAAGACCAATAAGGCGTGAGTCCCTGCTCTTAGTGCGCCGCTACCATTATCGATCATCAGGATTGTCCGAATCGTCTCACTTGCTGCGTCAGTTTCCGGCGAGATAAAGTCGATCACCCCGGTAACCTCAGTAGCTGCATCAGACCGGTCTCCGCTCAGGCTGGATTGATTCAAAACCCGGACTTTCATCAGGTTTCCGACCTTAAGTTGCGCCTCGAAAGTATTGGGAACTGGCACTTCCAGTTTCAGTCGGCTGATATCAGCCACCTTCACCAAAGACTTATCCTCGCCCTGTCGAGTACTGACAGACTCGGCGACATCACGATTAATTTCGATGATAATTCCATTAATGGGACTTTTCAGGGTTCGTTCATCGATCTGCTTCTGAATTTCAATGACCCGAAGCCCGGCGATTTTCTTATCCAGGTTCGCCATGGACAAATTACCTTGAGCCTTTTCCTTGTCGGCTAGGGCTGTGGCAATCTCCCCGGAATGAGCGGTTCCACGACTCCTCAAAGCAGACAACTTGCTGTAGCGGGAACTGGTCTTTTTCAATTCCGCATTGGCCACAGATATCGCGGATGAGTCATTGGCCTGTGCCTGTGCAATCGCCAGCTGCGCTTGGAGCACTTCGGCCTGCAGCTGAAGGATAGGCTCGCCTTGCTTGACCGCCTGACCTTCTTTCAGGTAAATCTTCCCAATGACGCCTGCCTGGGCGAAATCCATTTCAATACTCTCAGCCGGGGCAAGGTAGCCCAGGACTGTCTTTTCCTGCCCTTTCAAAGCAAAGGGCAGAACAAGAAACGTGAATAGGAGGATAGTTTTGATTGTTTTCATCGTGCCAGTGATTCTTTAGTTTCGTCGAGCCACTTGTCGCGCTCGGCCATGTTTAGTCGCATCTCGTAACGGGCCCGCTCTACTTCGGCCTGAACCCGATCAAAAATTTTGGAATGACTTCCGGAAAGCTCTCCGTTTTCGTCGGCACGGGCCCGACGGAGCTGCTTGCCTGCCTCCGGGGAATAGGAATCGATAATATAATCCTCAGCAGAAACGAAGGCCTGCGCCGAGCCCGGCTGCCCTTGTCGTGCTCCACGGCCAACCAGTTGCCTATCAATTCGCACGGATTCGTTGCGTTCCACCTGGATCACGTGCAAACCACCGGCTTCTTTCGCCTCATCGGATAAACCGATATGAGTCCCCCTACCGGCCATATTGGTGGCTATCAAGACACTGCCGCTTTCACCGGCGGTCGCGAGGATTTCGTTTTCCGCCTCATCATGCTTGGCGGTGAGCACCTGATGCGTCACCCCTGCCTCTTCGAGAAGCCCTGCAATTCGTTCGCTATCGACGATGGTTCTGGTTCCCACCAGAATTGGTTGGCCATCCTTGTAGCGGGAAGCAATATCGTTAACAATCGCCTGGTCACGGGACTCCACATCCACAAACACGCGCTCGGGATGAACCACCCGCTGACTCGGCTGATGCAAAGGGATCGGCATCACCGGCATTTCGAAAAAGCGCCAAAATTCTCCGCCACTTTCCATCCCGGTTCCCGTCAACCCACAGATCCGCTCATACATGGCGTAGAAACGCTGCCGAGTCATACTGGCTGCGGAATCCGATTCCGGCCTGATTTCACAATCCTCCTCAGCCTCGACGGCCTGGTGCTGGCCTTCACGCCAACTCCGATCAGGAAACGGCCGACCAGTAAACTCATCGACAATCACCACAGAATTATCGACCACGATGTACTGCTCATCGCGCTTGAAGATGTGCTTCGCTTTTAGAGCGTTCACCACATAAGTCTCCCACGGACGCCGGAGCTTACTCCAGGGCACCGCTCCGTGGTCACGAAACAGCTCCCTTTTGCCAAACTCGGTTAACTCCACCGCACGGGTGTTGCTGTCGATGGTGAAATGCTCGTCCTCCATCATACGTCCGGCAAACTCCTTAGCCGCATGAAATACCTGCTCGAACCCTTCTGTCGAATCTGCTGCCTCACTGATCAACAGTGGACTACCCGCCTCGTCGATCAACACACTGTCTACCTCATCGATAATCGCGTAAGCAAGTCCTCGCTGATTTACATCCGGTTCCGGGCGGTCTTTTCCAAGAATCGCAAAGCGAAGCTCCTCGCCGGGTCCACTATCAGGATGTCGCATGCGAGCCAGCTGATCCTTCATGTAGTCGAAGCCATATTCATAGCCGACCCCATAGGTGATCTCGGCTTCATAGGCTGCTTTTTTACCCTCGGGAGTCGCGTCTTTCCCCTCTGGTAGATAGTCGATGCTGATCCCGAAGAAATCGAAAATCGGCTTGGAGAATTCATAATCACGTTCGGCCAAGTAACTGTTTACTGTCACCACATGGACACCTTTTCCATCCAGAGCGAAAATGAATGCCGGAAGAGAAACCGCGAGCGTTTTCCCCTCACCTGTCGCCATCTCTGAAATCCCCCCTCGAACCAAAGCCAGCCCCGCTAGAATTTGCACGTCATAGTGAAACATACCAATGGCCCGCATTGTCCCTTCACGGAGCAGAGCAAAGCCCCGCTCCACGGTGCTACCCAGGGTACGCTGACCGGATTGCAGCTCTTCCCGCAACTGATCCACCTCGGCCACAATCTCCTCGTCGCTCATGGCACGAATTTCATCGGCCATCCCATTGATAATCTTCAACCTGTCCTTATCCGGTTTCGCATCTTCACGATTAAAAACCTGATCCCAAGACTGACGAGCAGAGGCCTTCATATAAGAAGCCCTGTCGTATTGCCGCAAAAGAGTGGAAATTTTCATCGGAGGGAAGGGTGAAAACGTAACCGAAATCGCTCCCCGCAGCAATCATTTCATCAGGGGTAACAAAAAAGGCGACATCCACCGGATGCCGCCTTTCGGAAAGCTTTAACTCTGGACTAACGTCCCGAACGAGGCTTTGAGAATTTCAAATTCTTGAAAGGATTCTTCTTTTGCTCCGCTCCATCTGTCGGAACAGCACGCACTTCCATCTTCTTGAAGATTTCTTCTCCTGTAGAAACAGGAGCAGCCACCGGAACTGCAACCGTAGCCGCGGCAGGAGGAGTAGCTACCACCGGTGCGGCTACAACTGGCGCTGGCGCAGGAACGGAAGAGGCAGGCTGCTCAACAACCGAATCCCAGCTACCTGCTTGAGCAGGCTTCTTCGCAAACTTTGTCCGCAACTTGCTCAGCAGCGTGTTGTGACCCTGCTCAGCTCCACCACCATTCAAACTCTGATCCAACGGGGCGAGAACTTCGTAAATGTCCTCGTTACTATCAGCAAGAAGAGCATCGTTCTCAGGCGCTGGCGCAGGAGCTGCTGGAGCCGTACTCTCAGCAACGTTCACAGGAGGCGGCGGAATACTACCAGCAGCGTAATTATTCTCCGGGTAGTAATTCACAAACTTACCAGCAGCTTTACCGTTCTTCGGACCACTAGTGTTCACCCCCTTGCTCAACTGAAGACGCTCCACCTCGTAGACAGGGTGAGTGTCATCTGTATCACGAACCCTTTCAATCGTTACACCCTCAGAGCGAAGCAGCGTCCCGCGAGCACGTTCCAAACCTGCAAAAGAAGCATTGTAAGCCACAACAGTATCCAAGAAGGAATCCTCAGCATTCTGCAGACGGTCCATTGAGTCGAGTATCAACTGCAACTGAGAAGCCGTGGTCCGGCCACCTTCTTCTTCTGTATCGATTTCAAGACGATCCTTCAGCTGGCGCAATTCTTCCCGACTCGCACGTAAGCTATCGAACCGGCCTTGCATATCGCGATAAGAGGTCACCAATTCGCGGTAGGTAACGACAGCTTCGAGCAAAACAGTATCAATCGTAGCTTTCAGCTGATTCGCCTGCTGACGGAGTTCAATCTCACGACGAAGCAACTTAGCGCGGTCAGTATCATTATCCCATGGCTGCTCAAACTGGAAACCAATGTTGTATCCAGTGCCGTCACCGAACTGATCCTGAAATGCACGCCCAGCCTGATCGTTTGGCTCAATGTCGCTAAGCATCATTTCCGCAACAAGGTTCAAAGTCGGCCACTTTTCATTCTTGGACATATCGCGGCGCACGATAGCTGTACGAAGCTGATCGAAACCCTGCATAATCTCAGGGCGGTTACGCAAAGCATCAGTCGCAACCTTGCGGACATCATCCCTGTAGAAAGAGAAGACCGGGCGACTCGCCGGGATCATTTCGATATTTGAACCAATATCCTGATCAGGGTCATTCACCAAGGCCCGCAGACGCTCCTCAGCGTTTCGAACAGCCATTTCGGCGCGATTCAAACCAGTCTGACGATTCATCAAAGAAGCGCGAGCACGAAGAACCTCACTCTCGAGAGCATCGAGATCTGACCGCTCTTCCAGCTGGGCAAGGATCTCCTGAGTATCAACCACGATATCCTTATTCAAAAGGTAAGCAGCTCGGGCATAGAAAAGAGTCCAATAGGCACGGTTTACCTCAATCAAGTGAGCCTGAAGCTGACGAACAAACTCACTGGACGCCATCCGCGCATCATACTTAGCAATTTTGATCTTGGAGTGGTTATAATGATACCCACCACCCTCAAGCAAAGGATGCACAACCGATAGAGTAAACTCGGAAGCACCCTGATGATTTGGATTCAGGTAGGTGGAATTGTTATCGAGAGTAGAAAGACGGTTACTCAGCGTCATTTCTGTCCCGGTGTAGAACTTTTTCCGCAAACCGCCTTCGATATAATCGTTACTCTCCTTGTAGCGAACACCCCCGGGACGACCACTAAGAAGAGTGGACCCATTTGGCTCGTTCTTATTAATCAAGCGACCGTCAAAGAAAATATTCGTATCAAATTCGCCGTCAGCCTCTTGAATTCCAGTCTCACGGATCAAAGGCAGATCACGGAATACCTTCACCTGATGCGAGTACTCCAACACGCGAATGTAAACGTCATCCACGGAATGCTGAACCACCCCCTGCTCCGGCCAAATGCGGCCCCGAACCGCTTCATGCCAAACAGTCTCATCCGCATTCACATACTGAGCACCCTTTTCGCGCTCCATCATGCGATTCAGATCGGGTGGATTCATTAGCGAAATCCGGTCCTCGTAGCCTTGATAAATCTGCTCAATCAAAAGCTCAATGTCCTTTTGTGAGCTGTTTTTGATCGTATTGTATCCTGGAATATGAGGATAGCGGTCAACGGGATCGTTTTCACGGGTTGTGGTCCCAGCTTCCCAGCTTGGATCAACACGCGCATCGATCGTATCACTTTCGCGATCCATGTAGACACCATGAACCTCGTCGGTGTAAACACCGCCAGGCTGAGTGGTCTGACGATCCCTGAAGAAAACGCGATTAAAGAGGCCTCGCCTCTGGTTGTCGTTCTTTTCCGCGGTCGTGGTGTCCGGCGTAGACGGAGCCACCACGTTTTTCTTCTGTGCTTGCACCCCTGTAGCGCAGAAGATTCCCAAGGCGATTA
>JAHDCN010000596.1 GCA_020629815.1 Verrucomicrobiota bacterium | reverse complement strand
CCGGCTTCCGACAACTCAACGCCCGCTCCCGTCGCGATGTGCTCCGCGTCGGCTCGCTTGCCGGATTTGGACTGACGCTTGGCAATGTCCTGCGAACCGAAGCAGCGCAAAAGCATTTCGAATCCAAAGAAGGCACGGCGAAGAGCGTGATTCAGATCATTCTTCCCGGTGGCATTGCCGCTCAGGAAACCTGGAACCCGAAACCGGAGTCTCCGCTGGAGTATCGCGGCCCCCTTGGCTTCAACGACACTTCGGTTCCCGGGATCAAAATGGGTGAGCTCTGGCCGAGTCTCTCCAAAGTCGCCGACAAGATGTGCGTGGTGCGCTCGGTGGTTGGCAACATTCCCGACCACGGTTTGGCGACCTACAACATGATCACCGGTCAGAAGCCCAGTCAGGCGATCAAACACCCCTCTGTCGGGGCCGTGGTGAATCATGAATTCGGCGCCCGCAATGGATTGCCCGGATACATCGGCATTCCGGAACTGCAGGGACTCCCCGGCGGCGGGACCGGTTACCTTTCGGAAAAATACGGAGCTTTCGGGGTTGGTGGTGATCCGGCACAGGGTGACAATTTCGAAGTTCGCGATCTGCGTTTACCCAATGGCGTCAGTCTCGAAGATTTCACCAAGCGCCGCAATGTTCGCGATCTTGTGAATGATGAGTTCCGCAAACTGGAATCCAACCAGGCTCCGCTTGAGACGATGGATTCCTACTACCAGCAGGCCTACTCGATGATTTCCTCCGAGGAAGTGCGCAACGCTTTCGATATGTCGCAGGAGCCGGAAAACATTCGCGACCGCTATGGCATGGGGAAATTCCTGGAACAGGGTCACTATGGCAAACCGCTCGGATCGGAAGCCGGTGGTCGCATGCTGCTCGCCCGTCGACTGGTCGAAGCTGGTGCACGTTTTGTTTCTCTGAAATACGGATCCTGGGACGACCACGTTCAGCTGCGGGAATCTTATGAAAAGCAAATGCCAGCTTTCGACAATGCATTGGCAGCTTTGATCAACGATCTCGATGAACGCGGGTTACTTGATTCCACCCTCGTCTGGGTCGCCTCCGAATTCGGGCGCACACCAAAGATCAATGCTTCCGCCGGTCGCGATCACTGGTCACGGGTTTTCTCCATCGGCATGGCTGGCGGCGGCCTGAAGCGCGGACTGTTCTATGGCGACAGTGACGCCACCTCTAGCGAACCAGCCAAAGACGCGGTGCCACTTTGCGACCTGCATTCCACGATCTACA
>JAHDCN010000131.1:5991-7737 GCA_020629815.1 Verrucomicrobiota bacterium | reverse complement strand
ATGAAAACCTTGCGTGAAGACGGCCTGCGTAATATTTACGACGGGGTTACAACAATTGAAGAGGTGCTGAAATACACCTGATTTTCCCCGAGCAGAGGATTTGCATCGACAAAGAGCAGGTTTTTTGCCTACAAATTAGGAGTGACCCTCCGCAAGAATTTCTAAACAAGACGAATACGATCAGCGAAAAAGATGGCGAATTTTGAATATATTGCCCTGGATGCAAGGGGCGAAGAAACGACTGGCTCGATCAGTGCAAGTGACGAGGCGGATGCAATTAACCAACTGCGTAAGAGTGGCCTGTATCCGACTCAAGTAGTCGCTGCTGGAAAAGGGGGCGTATCAGGCACTGCCAAGCGACGAGCCAAGAAAGGGCAAAAGTCGCGGAAGAAGGCTAGAGCCAGCAGTGGCGGGCGCGTGAAAAGTAAAATTCTGATGATTTTCACTCGGCAGCTGGCGACGCTGGTTGATGCTGGTTTGCCGTTGTTGCGAGGTTTATCAGTACTAGGGAAGCAGGAGAAAAACCGGACGATGGCAGGTGCGATTAACCATCTAGCAGATTCTGTTTCAGGTGGTGCAACTTTCTCGGAGAGTCTGGGCCAGCATCCCAAGGTTTTCGATAAGCTGTATGTCAATATGGTGAAGGCCGGTGAGCTCGGTGGTGTTCTGGAATTGGTGTTGCAACGTCTTGCGGAATACCAGGAGAAGGCGCAGAAACTGAAAAACCGCATCGTGGCTGCCATGGTCTATCCGGTTCTCGTGTTGGTGATCGCGGTCGGTATTCTTGTTTTCCTGATGGCTGTGATTGTGCCTCGATTCGAGCGGATTTTCGCAGAGATGCTTGGTGACAAGCCATTACCGAAAATCACCCAAGTGGTAATTAATATCAGTCGATGGATTCAGGACCAGTGGCTCATTTTGTTGATTGTGGGTGCGGTTCTGTATGCGATTTGGAAGGTGGTCAGTATGACGGCTGGAGGAAGGGCTGTCATTGATCGCTGGAAGTTGTATATGCCGGTGTTTGGTCCAGTGCAGCTAAAGAGTGCGATTGCACGGTTCACTCGTACGCTTGGGACTCTTGTCACCAGTGGTGTGCCGATCTTGCAGGCGTTGAATATTACCCGTGATACTGCGGGGAATGTTGTTGTCGCAAATGCGATTGATAAGGTCCACGAGGCTGTTCGGGAAGGGGAGTCAGTGGTGGCTCCTCTCGAAGCGAGTAAAATTTTCCCACCGATGGTGATTAGTATGGTGGACGTGGGTGAGGAAACTGGTCAGTTGCCGGACATGTTGCTTAAGATTGCGGATGTGTACGATGATGAGGTTGATAATGCGGTGGATGCGATGACCTCCATGATTGAGCCAATTATGATTGTCTTTCTCGCGGGCGTTGTCGGTACTATCGTGATCGCGCTTTTCATGCCGATGATTACGATCATCACCGAAATGAATAACCAAGGATAAGGCCAAAAGGAAAATTTACATTGTATTGACACGGCGTATCGATTCGGGTTACTCTCTACTCATGAAAAATGTTTCCCGCCGGAGTGTATCCGGCTTCACCTTGATTGAATTGATGGTGGTGATTGGCATCATCGTGATCCTTGCAGGGTTTATTATCGCCGCTCTGCCAGGTATTCAGAATCGACTGAACCGGCAGAAGGTGGAGACATTTCTGGCGGAAATTCAAGGGGGGCTTTCCAAATACGAGATTGATAACGGTATCTATCCTCAGAATCCAGCGAG
>JAHDCN010000131.1:0-5891 GCA_020629815.1 Verrucomicrobiota bacterium | reverse complement strand
ATCACAAACTGGCAGTCTCAGTAATAGCGGGTGAAAATTCTGTCGGGTTGCGATACATTTCTTTTTCCGGTAACTCGGAAAGTGGAATGAGTCGATTCCCGAATGCAGCTCCCTAACGACAGTAGCTTTCGTTTGTGCGAAACCAATGATGGTTCATGGCAGTTTCTCCGTGCTGGAGATCACTGGGTGACCTACCTTGGTCTCGAAAAAGAGACATCTCGATTTGTTACGATTTCCTTTAGCTCGGGTTTGGAGAACCAACAGTCGATGCCCGGGCAGAGCTCTTCTCTAAGGCGGGTTGAGCGTTTGGCCGGGGTGAATCACCCTGTCATTGGTAGAGTCTACGAAACGGGGGTTACCAGTTCAGGGAACTCGTATGTTGTGACAGAGTTCGTGGAAGGTGAGCCTTTGATTCCCTATCTTCAGAGGAATCGAAACATTCCGGGAAATTTGCTCGCTTGTCTGTTGTCGGATTTGGCGGAAGGCATTGCAGTTTTAGCTAGTCATCCACGGTTCCTTTCCTGTGTTGAACTGGGTGACTTTGCTGTTGTTTTGGACCGTGGGATTTATCCCGTTTTGCGGCTGTCCCGATTTGGTTTGGATCGGGAAGAATGTCCTTCCAGTGATTACCAGCTTGCAGATCAATGGGCGAGAGCGATCGCAGCAGTCCACTCGAGTATGATTAGCGGAGAAGATCCCGCTTCTTATTCCTCGGTAGCACAGTATCCCTCAGCCTATCAAAAGTATCTGCAGTCGCTTCAGAATACCTCAGGATTTGAGGCGATCGGTCACTTGAATGAAATGGGCGCTTTCATTCGCGAGGCTGCCGGCGTTGGGGAATTGAATCATGCCAGCCCTTTACCGTTGCGGGGAAAGATCAAAGAGTTAAAGCAAGCGTGTCAGGGACCACTTCAGGAATTACTGTTTCATGAGAAAGAGCTACGGAAGGAGATTGGCTCCAGCTACGAGTTGCGTCCAGGGGAAACCCGCTACGGTGTTTCCCCGTTTGTGATTCCTGCTGCCCGAATGGATGAAAGCGGAGTATCGACCGGAGAGTTGGTGCATCTGTATTTTCTTCCACCAGAGAGATTGTTCGATGGTTCGCTAATTGAGCCGTTAAACCGGAAAATGTTCGACAGTTACCTGAAGGCGCATCCCAACGGTGTGAGGGTTCGGTCACTTCGTTGCGAGGAGGATTACACGATGGTGGTTGCCGACCGCTTCGAAGGCTTGCCTTTGCCGATCCTGCAGGCAAGGCGGGAAAAGATGTCACCTGACGACGTGGTTTTGATTATTCGTCAGATTGATCGTGTTCTGTCTCATTTTGAAGACGCTAACTTTGGCCTCAAACAGGTATTTCCCTGGCAGATTGAGATTTATTTTGAATCGGCAGCACCTGGGCAGATTCCTCAGCTTTTGGAGAAAACTCCAGTGCGGGAATGGCCGGCTTGGGATATCAAGCTTCGGGTCGAACCTCCGGCTGAAGTGTTTATTGAACCGGCTTTATCCGCCTGGTCGCACATTTTGAAACAGTGTAAGGGAAAAACGATTCCTTCGATGGTGGCATGGTTGCTAAGTGGCGATCGCTTCGATTGGGCGATCCGATCAGGAACAGTTACCGATGAGCCACTCAGTTGGAATCCGCATTTGGATCAGTGTATGCGCGCAGCAGCCGACACTTTCGAAGACGAGAAAAGCGAGCACCGGAAGCGACTGATTGCTTTTCTTATTGCTGTTTTTGATCGCAACACGGACGAATCAGGGATTGATCACGGTTTTGGCAAGGACAGAACAGCGGTCTCTCAAAACGAAGATGATTCGAAAGTGAAATCAGATTTGTCCGACGAACGGCAATCGGATGGAACGATCCTTTGAGGCATAAGAAAACTACGACCAGTCCGTTGAATAGAGTGTGGTTGTAGTGAATGTTTCATGCACCCACAGCACCTCCCATGAAAAAAGTATTCACCTTCCTTTTTGCCCTTTTCGCAGCTTCTCAGTTTGCGACGGCTTTTGAGCTTCCTTCGAACTGCAAACAAGTTCTGGTTGGAGTCGCTGATAGCTGGAACTCATCCTATGTAAAGCTGACTTTGTACGAGAAAAAGTTCGGCAACTGGAAAGCGGTTTCGAAAACCTGGAGCGGTCGGTTAGGAAAAAGTGGGCTTGCCTGGGGCCGTGGTTTACATCCCGTTCCTCAGGGAGCAGCAACGAAAAAAGAAGGTGACCGCCGCGCACCTGCAGGAGTTTTTGACATGGCTGTCGGAGCATGGGGTTATGCCGCGCCTGGCACCTACTCTCATAAGCGAGCCTTGCCTTATCGGCAGATTACGACCCGTGATCTATGGTTTGAGGATGTGAATTCCCCATACTACAACAACTGGATGCGGCTCAATCATGAGCCACGGACAGAATCAGAAAGAAAGGCGCAGATGAAGCAGAATGACTATGCTCATTCGCTGAAACTCTTTATCGCACACAACTTCCGTCCTGCTGTTCCGGGGCAAGGGTCATCGATATTTTTTCATATCTGGAGAAATGGCGGAGGCAGCCCTACTGCTGGCTGTACTACGATGGACAAAAAGAACTTGGAGTATCTCATCTCCGAAGTAGATCCCGGCAAGACGCCCCTCTATGTATTGCTGCCAAAAGCAGAATACGCGCAGTATCGGGCGACCTGGAAACTTCCCTGAGGTTTCGAATGTTAGGGCGAGACGGCAGGCTTCTCGGGTGTCCGGGTTCCGAACGGGAGACCATAGAGTTAGGCGTATCTCTGGGCCACGATCTGGTCAAAGACCAATCGGTGGTGATTGCTTTGGTGGGGCAATTGGGTGCCGGGAAAACGCATTTTTCCAAAGGGATTGTTCAGGCTTTGGGCGGTGATCCGATTGCTGTGACCAGTCCGACATTTTCTCTGGTGAACGAGTACCGTGATACCAGTCCGACGGTTTGCCATTTTGATTTCTATCGCCTCGAAGAGCCGCAGGAGTTGTTGGAAATTGGGTGGGAGGAGTACGTGTATGACCGAATGGCGATTGTGATTGTAGAGTGGGCTGATCGATTTCCGGAGTTGCTGCCGGAAGAGACGCGCTGGTTTGAATTCACGATTGAACCGGACCAATCTCGACGCATCATAGAGCGAAGCTCATGTTGATCCTTGGAATTGAAACATCGTCACCCCGCGTTAGCCTGTCTCTTTGGGATCAGAAAAAGGCATGCGAAATAGCGCGGGAAGAATTTGAAACAGATCGGGCGCACAATGCCGTTATTTTCGAGCCGACAAAGAAACTGCTGGAAGTGTCAGAGGATCAATTGGCGGGAATTTGTATCGGCTTGGGGCCCGGCAGCTATAGTGGAGTCAGGGTCGGTATCGCGGTAGGCAATGGCCTCTCTCTTGCCTGCGGAGTTCCGGTGGCTGGAGTGCCTTCACTGCAGGCATTTTCCACATTGGAGAATTTCTTCGTTGTGGGTGATGCCCGCAGAAGAACCAGATTTGTGGCGACTATCAGGGAACGAAAATTGGTCGGTGAGCCGGAGTTGATTCCGGAACAAGATTTTGCGGCCCGGGTCGATTCCCTTGAGCATCCCTGTTTTTCCTGTGACAAGAGTGTAGTTGCTGAACACGAAAACATTGAGTCGGCATATCCTGATGCAGCTGCAGTCGCTGCAAGCTTTTCTGAACCGGGTAGCCAGCTGCTGGAACCGATATATTTGAGACCGCCCTACATCACGAAGGCGAAACCAAAGGGATTGGCAGCGCGGAAGAAAGGCTAAGTTAGACCAATTCTCCGGTTAAACCGGTAGACTGGATTTTTTACGGCTGGTAAATCAGCGCTACGCGGGTAAAGGCAAAGCGGGCCAGATTGACCCAACTGCTTTGTTATTCGCTTGTTGCGATGCACGCATCGCGCCTCGCTCATGCCGCGCATTTGAGCCAATCTGACTCCGCCATTCTTCCACTTTCACTGGTGAAATGGTCTTACTTTGCGATTGCCGGGTGATAGCGATAGTGCCCGACAATCTTCCATTGGCGAATGCCCCGATCCAGTATTGGGCCAGAGCCGATGTTGTGGACAAAAGTATCATCGCCGACAACCACGCCGATATGCCAAAGGCCTTTGTTGTTGAGGTCCCAACACACCAAATCCCCCGGTTGAAATATGGTGTCGTCGGTCACCTTAAGCTCTGCGCCTTTGCGTTGGAAAAATTTCTGTAGATTGGGAACGCGGCGATGGTCGATGTTTTTGTCCGCTCGCTTTAGTCCCCAATTTCGCGGATACACGGAAAAGTTCCGCTTCATGTCTTCGTGGACCAGTTTCTGTAGGTCGACTCCGAGAGCCTTCCGGTAGGTCCGGATTACTACATCCGTACAGACGCCGGTATCCGCCGGCACGTCGCCTCCCGGATACTGCAGGACCACGTAGGCCGGGTCATATCGCACGGATTGAGTCGTCCGGTAGTTTGCCGCATTGACCAGTTTTTCCGCCGTCGTTTCCGCTGATTCTACTTCCTGGGCGGAGACAATTTTTGTCCATACCCAAATGATAAACAATGTCGCCGTGAGATATTTCATCATGTCTCCTTTCTTACGGTTAGACGGACAGAGTTCTTTCATCATACAGAAATTCCGTGATACTATAATCTCATGAGTGACGAAGATCCAAGCGCTGATGATGTGCGCGGCCACGGAAGTTACCGGCGGGCTGCGAAGCGAGCCGAGCAATATCGCGAGAACCCGGAGAAACTGAAAGATTTGGTGGATCAGGCTACCAACCGGGCAGGAACGAAGTTGCCCCGTAATTTCGAAGAAATCCGGGACTCCGTCTTTACCCTGTTTCGTCTGGTGAAGGCTTATGCAAAAAAAGAATACACCGACGTTCCCTGGAAATCGATAGGGCTCATAGTCGGTACATTGCTCTATTTCGTGATGCCGATCGACCTGATCCCTGATATCATCCCGGTTCTGGGCCTGGCAGATGATGTCGCGCTGCTGGCTTGGACCATCAAGCAGGTTAACAACGACCTCGAGCGATTCCGGGAGTGGGAAGACAGTCAGCCGATCGATGTGTAGATTTGGGTTTACGGCATTGTGCCGGTGACCCCGAGATGAAACAACGTTTGGTGACCTTCAAAGCCGGATTCTTTGCCTTCGATCAGAACAGCAATCTCTGTTTTCTCCGGATTCATAGACGCAAAAATAATCCGGTATGTCTGCAGCTTCCGCCAGAGTTTTTTGTCGGTCTGAAGTGTTTTCCAGGGACCGTCGTCTTTTCTACATGATAAAGTGAAGCCGGATTGAATTGGTGTGATCCAATCACTTGCGGCAGCTGCATAGGCAGATATTTTCTCCTTTTCCTCTCCCTGGACAAACTTGTCCTCGAGTCGAATCTCATAACGTCCGCCGGGCAGATCAAATGCGATTTGTTTCGTACCGTACTGAATCACATTATTGTAGCTCTTCGTGTCCGATGGTTTGGCTTCGAAGACCACTGATCCTGTTTTTGTGGAGAAACCCTGCTCGCGAAGCAATGAGAGTTTCTCTCTGCGAAAGTCTTTCTGCTCTTTGCGCTTCGCTTCAAAGTCTTCGTCTTTTTCCTCGTGAACGTGCAGTTGATGGCGTTTGTGAAACCGGTTTGTCTTTGCCTCAATGATATTGATAGAGAGTCTTTCGTCTATTAAGGCGCCCTGTCCAAAGTCGCCTTCCTCCACAAAGGCCCAGAGTTTTCCGTCAGGTGACCAGCCGAGTATCTGGTAATCCGCCCAGGCGTTGGAAAACGGAAGAAAAAGACAGGCTGCAAGTATAGCTGCGAAGGGATTCGCTCGTAGGTTCCTCATAGTATCAGTTTGATCGGAATCGGACGATTCTTCGAGCCTTTCTATTCGAAAACCGTTCG
>JAHDCN010000130.1 GCA_020629815.1 Verrucomicrobiota bacterium | reverse complement strand
ATGCCAAATCCATGGACAGGGGTTGGGAACCCTTATACTCGAGAAGAAGTTATAGAGCGCTTGAGAGATACTCTTGGCAAAGGCGAAGCGATTATCGCCGCCGGAGCAGGGACTGGCATCAGTGCCAAGTTTATTGAGAAAGGTGGTGCTGACTTAATCATCATCTACAACTCCGGTCGATACCGGATGATGGGGCATGGCTCGATTGCCGGAATGATGGGCTATGGCGATGCCAATGGAGTCGCCATGGAGATCGGGGAATACGAGGTTCTGCCTGTCGTAGAAGAAATCCCGGTCATTTGCGGCGTGCACTGCACTGACCCGCGACGCAGGATGTGGCACTGGCTGCAGCAGGTGAAAGCGATGGGATTTTCCGGTATGAACAATTTTCCCACCCATTCGATCATTGATGGGGATTTTCGCCAGCAATTGGAGGAGACTGGCATGGGCACCCATAAGGAAGTGGAGACGGTTGCTCTGGCCCGTAAAATGGACATTTTCTCTATCGTGTATGTGGCTTCTCCACAGGAGGCAAAAGACATGGCCGAAGCCGGTGCCGATGTGATCATTGCTCACGTCGGATGCACTGTCGGAGGTTCAATTGGCGTCACCGATGCTGCGATGACTCTCGAAGATGCGGCCACCGCGACGCAGAATATCATCGATGCCGGGAAGACAGTACGGGACGATGTGATCTATCTGTCTCACGGCGGACCGATTGCCACGCCTTCCGATGCAGCGTTTATTAACGAACGGACCGATGCCGTGGGATTTGTCGGTGCCTCCAGTCTGGAGCGCATGGCGGTGGAAGATTCGCTGACCAATCTGACCAAAGAGTTCAAAGCTATCCCATTGAATCGTAAGTCATGAGTTCATCAGGAAAAACTATCGCTGTACTGGGCACCCTCGATTCGAAGGGCGAGGAGCATGCTTTTGTTGCTGACCTGATTCGTGAAAAGGGTCATACCCCACTGTTGATTGATGTCGGAACGGGAGGAGAGCCAACGGTTTCCCCGGATATCGATCGCTTCGAAGTCGCTGCGGCCGGAGGAGTTGATCTGAAAACACTGATCGAGCGTCAGGATCGTGGAGAGTGTGTGAGCGCAATGAGTGAAGCGGCCCCTCTCTTGGTAGGAAAATTGGCTGCCGAAGGTAAGATTAACGGAATTATTTCGCTGGGTGGAGGAGGCGGAACCGCTCTCGGCTCAGGAGCGATGCGTGGGTTACCTGTAGGGTTTCCCAAGGTGATGGTTTCGACTTTGGCCAGTGGCAATACGGCCCACTATGTCGGCTCGAAGGACATCACGATGATCCCGAGCATCGTGGATGTGGCGGGATTGAATCGAATTTCAAAAACGATTTTCACCCGGGCAGCGGGAGCGATTTGCGGCATGGTTGAATCGGAGGTTCAAAGCAGCGGTGATGAGCGTCCGCTGATCGCAGCAAGTATGTTCGGCAACACGACGGAGTGTGTTGATGCTGCCCGTGCGATTCTGGAGGAAGCCGGATACGAGGTGTTGGTTTTTCATGCCACCGGAACTGGCGGGAAAACCATGGAGACTCTGATTGAGGACGGCATGGTCGAGGGGGTTCTGGACATCACGACCACCGAGTGGGCTGACGAATTGGTTGGCGGAACGCTAAGTGCCGGGCCGACCCGGTTGGAAGCCGCCGGCAAAGCAGGGGTTCCTGCGATTGTCACTCCCGGCTGTCTTGATATGGCCAATTTCGGCGCTCGTGAAACAGTTCCCGATCAGTTTGATGGGCGGAATTTTTATATTCATAATCCTCAAGTGACGCTGATGCGGACCACTCCCGAAGAGTGTGCTGAGTTGGGCAAAATCCTTGCCGAAAAGGTGAACGCCTACTCCGGACCGGTAAGCGTTCTTTTACCGACCAAAGCGATCAGTATTATCAGTGCTGAGGGGCAGTCTTTTTATGATCCGGATGCGGACATGGCGTTGTTCCAGGCAATTAAAGAAAACCTTTCGGAGGATGTTGAGTTGATCGAAATGGATGCCGAAATCAACGATCCGGAGTTTTCGCAGGCTTGCGCGGAAGCGCTTCTAAAACACTTGAAGAGGTAACCCTGTCTGGTCTGACACCTAACCCTGTTAAGTCGGTGACTATACCCTGTTGGGTCAGCACTTTTTTCACTGTAATTTATCGAAAAACAACGAGAATACGATATGCCACAAGTTAAACACTACGGATGCTTTCAGTTTAAAGAAGGAACATCTGAGGAAACAATTACAGAGTGTTTCTCCGCAATGGAGGGAATGGTCGGATCTATTCCCGGACTGCTGGACTTTCACTACGGTCCTTACGATTCCGAGGAAGGGCTCAACGAAGATTTTACCCATGGGTTCATCATGACATTTGAAAGCCCTCAGGCTCGAGATGAGTATCTGCCCCATCCTCACCATGAAGAGGTGAAAGATATTGTTGTTCCGAATTTGGAGCGAGTCGTAGTGTTCGATTTCAATATGCCCGAATAGATTATGGCTGATGACTTTTGCTCGAAATACCCGTCAATCGAGCACCTTCGAGAGCGGGCAAGGCAGAGGATGCCACGGTTTGCTTTTGAGTATCTCGAAGGCGGGTGTAATTCTGAAGTAAATTTGCGGAAGAACACCGAAGAGATTCGTGAGGTTCAACTTCGCCCACGCTACCTTCGCGAATACCAGGGATCGGATCTCTCTACTGAGCTGTTTGGTAAAAAATATGACGCGCCATTTGGTATTGCGCCGATTGGATTGCAGGGCCTGATGTGGCCGAAAGCAACTGAGATTCTTGCTGCCGCCGCCCACGAGCAGAATGTCCCCTTTGTGCTCAGCACGGTGGGAACCGCGAGTATCGAAACCGTCGCTGAGCTTACCGAGGGAAACGCCTGGTTTCAGCTATACCATCCAGCCGAAGATGACTTGCGCGACAAGCTTCTCGACCGGGTCGCGGACGCAGGGTTGCCGGTATTGGTTATTCTTGCTGATACTCCCACGTTTGCCTGGCGTCCGAAAGAGATTCGCAATGGCCTGTCGATTCCGCCACAGATGTCGGTTCGCAATGTGATCCAGATGATGACTCATCCGACCTGGTCTTTCAGCCAACTGGCGGCAGGCGCGCCGGAGTTTCAGACCATGAAGCCCTACATTCCCAAGGGGCTTAGCATGAAGCATCTCGGACTGTTTATGAACAAGACTTTTTCGGGTCGATTGAATCCGGAAAAAATCAAAGCGATTCGTGACCGTTGGAAAGGAAAGTTGGTGATCAAAGGAGTGGTGCACGAAGAAGATGCCGAGATCGCTATCAATTTAGGAGTGGACGGAATTATTGTCTCCAACCACGGCGGACGCCAGTTGGATGCCGGACAATCGACGATCCAGCCACTCACCGCATTGGCGAAGGAATTCGGTGATCGGACAACAATGATGATCGACAGTGGTTTGCGAGCCGGCCCCGACGTCGCTTGCGCTCTCGCCAGCGGTGCGAAGTTCACCTTTCTGGGACGTTCGTTCATGTATGGAGTCGGAGCCCTTGGAAAAACGGGTGGCAATCACACTATTGGAATGCTGAAGCGGCAACTGCAGCAGGTGATGGAGCAGGTCGGTTGTCATCAGGTAAACGAATTCCCCCGACATTTGGCCTCCCGGTAATTGAGAATATGCCCGAAGCAGACAGCAGTGAAAACCAGGATCGGGAGGTCTTTGGCGACACTACCAAGTGGAAAGTTGTCCGCGCGGATTCATGCGATGATCGCGACTGGCTTTCTGATGCGCCCGTTTGCTCCGGTTTGCAAACCCACCACATTGCTCATGTGGGACTGATGTGGGCACAAGCCCCCTTCGAAGTGGTTCGGTCCCAGGCGTCGGGAACGTTTGCTTTGATTGGATTGAGCGGCGAGGGAGAAACCCTGATCGACGGCGAGTGGCGCACGGTTCGGGAAAATGAAATTTGCCTACTACCCGCTTTCGCTACCACAGGGATTCGCGCCAAAAACGGGGACGTGTGGAATTTTGCCTGGGTGCGCTACGAAGAGGAGCGGGAAACTTGCCCCATCATATCGACAAACAGCCCGGTGATTCAGAATGGCAATGGGCGAGCGCTGGAACATGCGATTGCCGGGTTGGCAGCAGAAATGTCAGAAGGTTCATCTGATCAGGCTACTCTGCATCATTGGGTCGAGCTGATTCACGGTTTTGTCGCCAGGGCAGCGCGTCCCTACCAAGGCGATGACCGACTGTGGCGCGTTTGGAAGGAAGTAGAGCGGGATCTGGCTCGAGACTGGAGCCTCGATGACCTCGCAAAGATCGGACACATCAGCCAGGAACACCTGCGACGCCTGACCCAGCAACAGTTGGGTCGCAGCCCGATTCAACAGGTGACCTACCTTCGAATGCGGCGGGCGGTAGCGCTTTTGACCACAACTCAGGATAAAGTAGAAACCATTGCGAATACGGTCGGGTATCAGAACCCATTTACCTTTTCCAATGCTTTCAAACGCTGGACCGGTCAGCGGCCCAGCGAGTATCAGGCGTAGAGGGCTCGGTTCTTTCCAGAGCACTTGAGTTTCCGGACGTCATCAATGTCGTTGAACTTGATGAACTCGATCCAAAAAAGAGCTACAGTTATCGGCTTTCTTTGGCGACTGGTGCCGAGTTTGAAAAACAGCTACTTGAGGAAAGAAAACTAGGGGAAATGATCGAAGAAGCTGAAGCAAAAGGAATCGATATCGAAGACCTTGATTTGAGCGAATTTGAATAGCTTTCCCTATTCTACTTTTTCCGCGAAGCGCCCAAAATCACCGCCGGTGGTGAGTCTTCCCCATCGGCAACTCCCTGGAGGCGGGCATCGCTGCCGATTGCCGCTACGACTCTCCCCTGAAATCTCGCCACCACCGTATATCCCCGGTAGTTCACCCGCTGCGACTTTTTCGGATCGAATTTAATCAGTGGTTTCTTAAACTGACTGACCGGTGGCGACTGAATCAGGTATTCCACATTCTGGGCACGTCGAAGTTTGAGTGTCCGGGTATCGCGGCGCAACTCATACAGCTTATTACCATTTTCGGTATAGCCGACAATGGTGCTTTCGATCTCCACCTGAGTCGGGTAGCGGGACACATTGGTGATATCCACCCGAAGCTTATTTCTAAAACCGTTGATTTTTGCCGGGGTGCCCATCCTCTGTGCAGACAACTGCAAACCCGGTGCCTGCTTCACGAGATCCCCTGCCTCCGCCACTTCTGCCTGCCATTTCTCTTCCTCTTCACTTTTCGAGAGACCAAGATTGCCGACGGGAGCCCTCTTTGGCATCGGGCCTGGCCCTTTCACTTTTGACTTCTCAATTTCCTTCAGTGCACCAATTGTCTTGGTCTCATGAAGCACTTGTTTCAAACCTGCCAGATAGGCCTGATCTCGAGGATCCAGAGGGGCACCCGGTTTTCTAGCCAACGACTCCGGGACGATACGTAAATTGCCAATATAGCCTTTGCATTCCGGCAGCATTTCGGCTGGAACGATATTCTCAAAAACCAACTCCTCTCCATCGTAGCGCCCCTTGGAAGCCCAGATGGTAAACTGGTTGCCTGTAACTGCCCCGTAGGAAGTTGCTGTGTCCCAGGCTTTCATAATCGCACCTGCAGAAATGGTTTTTTGATGCTCTCCAATATCGTTGCGAAAATCGAAGGCAGTCCGAACCAACGACTGATTTGCACTGAGCCCCTCTCGTTTTGCCAGAGCAATCACATGGATCAATTGCCTCAATTGTTGCTCTCCTGCGGGCTTCGCCTGCTTGGGATTGAATTTGGGGATCGCCTTGGCTACCCGCTTCGCATCAACGTTTTTCTTCGGCGGCTTGCTGTGCAGGCTGCCTGCCGAGAAAAGGACAAAGACGGCAAGGAAAACAGAAACTCTATTGATGTTCATGTAATGATGAGCGAAATCAGTTTGAGGCCGCTTTTGGCAGCAGAATGTAGTAACTCTCTCCGTCGGAAAAGCAGTCGAGGTGTTCTTTTTCGAAGGCAAGCTTACCCATATTTTTTATCTCACTGTTGTCCAAAAGCCCATTCAAATCCCCGCTGCTGAGTAACAGGTTGTTTACATTGCCGTGATGTAGCTTGAAGAATGCTTTCGAGTCGCCCATAAGACCTGCCGTACCCTGCATTGCTTCGGAAATTACAGATCCATACTCGCCGGAAATCAGGTCGTCGATAGAGGTGAATTTCACCACACTGTTCGCTGCATAGTCCGCCGCGGCTTCTTTCAAATGCACGAAATAGTTGATTCCGTCGCTGAAAAGGGAGTGTATGCCTTCGCCGGCGAAAGTCTCACCAAGCGGCTCGGAAGGTGCATCGAAAGATGCCATGGGAAATACCCGGAGAGTTCCGTCGGTAGCCAACTGATACATACGATCGCCATCGGACATAACGCCCAGTGTTTGAGCGGGTGCTGAGCTGACGACCTCCCCTCCCCTTTTTGCAGCCAGGTCAGCCGCGCTGGCAAAGCGGACAAGATCGTATTTTTTCTCGATGGTTGGCCGCCCCACTACGGATGCTTTGGTAATCCGGGCCGGGGGCGGATATTCTCCAGAGGCGACTTTGATCAAGCGGGCGTCACTGCCGTGAGAGTTGATGATCTCACCGTTGAACTTCGCGACGATGGTGTAGCCACGATAGATAACTTTCTGCGACCTTCCTTTATCGAATTTTTTTAACGGTGCAGCAAAGGCAGCAACATTCGGCGTTTGGATCAAATAGTCATCCACCTGCGACCTTCTCATACGCAAGATTCTCGTATCTCTGGCCAGCTCGTAGAGCTTATTCCCGTTGTCGGTGTAGCCAACGATGGTGCTTTCAATTTTTACTTCCGTGGGGTGTTGCGTCACGTTGGTAACTTCCACCCGCAGTTTGTAACGGTTTCCGTTGAGCTTGGAAGGGGTGCCCATTTTTTGTGCGTGCAACTGAAGGTTGGGTACCTCCTTGTAGGCATCTCCCGTCAAGGCAACTTCCGCCTGCCATCTGGCCTCAACCTCTGCTTTGGACATCGCCAGATGAGTGATTTGAGATTTTGAGTCTTTTTGGAGCTGGGCGAAAGTCTTGGCTTCGTAGAGCACCTGCTTCAGCCCGTTGGCATAAGCCTGGTCGCGATGATCGAGAGGCTCTCCTTCTTTTCTCGCTAAAGATTTCGGCACCAGGCGAATGTTACCGATGTAGCCTTTGCATTCCGGGATCTCTTTCGAAGGAACGATATTTTCAAAAACCAGTTCCTCGCCCTCGTAGCGCCCTTTGGTGGCCCAGTTTGTCAGACGGTTCCCGACGATCGCTCCATAGGTTGAGGCGGTGTCCCAAGTCTTCAATATTGCCCCGGCCGAAATCTCTTTCTGCCGTTCCCCAATATCATTACGAAAATCCATGGCTGTCCTCACCAGGGAAGTGTTCGCGCTCAGCCCACCGCGCTTGGTGATCTCGATGAAGTGAATCAAATCCCTCATCTGCTTCTCAGCCACCTCCCTGGTCACCTGAGAATTGAGTTTAGGGATAGCATTCGCGACGCGCTTGGCATCGACGTTTTTTGGTGGGGGGCCCTTTTTCTTTTTCCGTTTCGGAGCGCCATCGACTGGCAGCGAAAAGCCGAGGAAAGCCAGAGATAAAAACAGGGCTGTGAGGCTTTGTCCGCTCGCTTTCATTAGTGACCTTGGTTAAGCCTCAGAATCGTAGGAAAAGCAGCGATTTTCATCCATAAGCAATATCCACATCGAAATTTCATTTTT
>JAHDCN010000129.1:3103-7795 GCA_020629815.1 Verrucomicrobiota bacterium | reverse complement strand
TCAAGATGAAGCCTTATGCTTCCGCGGTTACCATGCGAACCGGATCAATTTGGGGGATTATCAGCGAAGACCGGCGGAAGCGACGGTGACAGAGGTGACCAACTGTCCACTACTGATCACCAGGTCTTCTGATTGTCTTCTGAAGTGGGCTCTTTCTTGTCTCTTCCGTTGCTCCAGACCAATATCGAGTCGCTGATAAAGGCAGACGGGTTTTGCTTGTCCCAATCGGGTTTCTTGATTTTTCCATCTTCATCGGCGTCCAGTTGAACCCGATAGTATTCACCCCATGGGTCGAATAACTCGCAGTTTCCGTTCGAACTGAAAAGGATTCCTTTTCGAAACCCGGAGGCCGATTTTACGGCAGGACGATCAGAATAAAACGATTGCCCTCTTGGATTCAGTCCTCCTTCCACATTCTCGATCGGCGAAGCACACAGGACATTCATCAGCTCCTCATTACTCAACAGAACGAAATCCCCATTTCCTAAGCGCTCGGGCTTAACGGGGAACCTTTTGTATTCGGCGACATAACTGCTAATCGCATTCTTCAGCGAAAGAGCCGTTCGCTCGGCATGACCATTTTCGACCCTCTGCATGATCTTCGACACCGCCGGGACCATGATTCCTATCAGAATCGCAAGTATGGCTAACACGACAAGAAGCTCGATCAATGTGAATGCTTGCCGGGTCTTTTCTCTCAGATGGTCGCTCGCTCTCATACCTCCCTTTTATCAAAGTGAATTCACATTGTAAATACAAAGTAAAATATTTTTATTTAGGCAACAGCCACGAAAAAAGCCGTGACCCTTTCGGGAAACGGCTTCTTCGAAATATTTTCGAAAGAACGACTACTCTTTCTCTTCTGCTTCCTCAGCCATCTCGCCGAGGTATTTCGCAGGATCTTTGGAAACTTTCTTCACGCATCCGCCACAGCAAACTGCGATCTTCACCGTAACTGCTGCGTCTTCGCTCACTTCGTTTCCGCTGAATGGGCACTCCCCTTCTTTTGCTTCTGCTACTTTGGCAGCATGCTTGAGAGGCTCTTTCTCAAACTTCGCCGCACACTTGGTACAGCAAAACTTAGCGGTGTATTCAACCGCTTTGGAACCGTCAACTTCCTTACCCTTCAGCGGACAGGTATCGTTGATGACTTTTGCTTCCTCCGCAGCGGCAAAACCGGCGGAAATGGTAAGAGCGGCAAATACGGCAGCAGTGGTTTGGATAAATCTCTTCATAGGTTAATTGCTTAGAAAAGAAGATATGAGTTTTCCTAAGCCCTGTCAATCCCACTCCTGCCGTAGAAGCGTGACGTTCCAGGACCGTCTAGTCTTCGAGCACGAACGTTACTTTTAAGTTCACCCGGTAGTCTTCGATCTTACCGTCTTTGCCGATAGAAACCTGCTGGTCCTGAACCCAGGCCCCCTTGACTCCCTTCAACGTTTTGCATGCCCGCTTTACTCCCTGCTCAATTGCATCGTCGAAACTCTTCTCTGATGACGCGATGATTTCTGTTACTTTTGCTACTGACATTAGTCTTTTTGGTTAAAATTAGGCTCCTGCTTCTCAGAGAGCCCCAAATGGTCAGACGCTCTCCCATTCAGTTAGGTCACTTTCCCGCCCTTCCTGAATTATTGTTTTTATGAAAATTAAATACATGCTTGTGTTTCGCATTTGTTGAATTATATTTTTCATAAATTTCATAATATTGTTTATTTTCCCGCGCTGACCCTCCCTGTACGAGGCGGTATCAGGATGAAATGAGCTATTTCCCCACAAACACGAAAACTCTTGCTGCGACCCGGCTGCTGATTCTGGCTGCCTCCACGTTGCTTCTCTCAGCTGTGGCAGCCCACGCTGCCGGCGGGGGCAGTTTGTACCTTAGTGAAGAAGTGACCGACTATCGGGACTATGGAAAGAACCTGAACGGACACAATTCCACGATCACCGAGAAGCTTGAGGATCGAATCTTTCCGGAAAACGTGGAACGAAAAAAGAAACTCGCAGAGCGTGATCCGTTAGATCCTGCAGAGATAGAATTACCGGCAAGAAAGCATATCTTCGGCAGAGAGAAATTTCTTCGTCCCGGACCGGTCGGCGACGGGTTCACATTGAAAACAGGAGCGACATGGAGTCCTTCTTTCACCGCCTATGGCACGTTCCGGACGGCACTGCAGGCTTACAACAGTACAATCGACAACCATGAGCTGGCCAATAGGCTCGATATCTTCGGTAATCTTGCGTTGAGCGGGACCGAGCGGGTGCTGATTGGGTTTCGCCCATTTGATGACGAAGGCGACTTCACAGGATTCCGACTTCCGGGCTCCACGCGACGCAGTCGGGTTGTTGATGGAAGAAATATCACCCCGCACATTCTCTTCTTCGAGGGTGACCTGGGAGAAATATTCCCAAACTGGGATCTCGATGACAGCCGCAGTCTGGATTACCAATTTTCTTTGGGACGACAACCCCTGCGTTTCCAGGATGGAATCATGGTCAACGACATCGTTGATGGGATTGGATTTACCCGTCACAACATGCTGACCTTCGGCGCGTCCGCCCACAAGATGACTGCCTTCTGGGGATTCAATGAGGTACATCGTGGCAATAACCAACGCGATACTCACGCTCACATGTTCCTGCTTTCCAACTGGTTCGACTACAGCAAATACACAATCGAGCTGGAAACAGCCTACGTGGCATCGAATCGGTTCGGCGGAGATGGTGCCTATGCCGGAATCGGACTGCTCTCCAGCCACGGATACTGGAACTCCACTTTTCGGGCCAACTTTTCGCTTGCGATTGATGAGGAAACCCCTGCTGTCAGCGATGGGATGATCTTCACTCACGAGTTGAGCCGAACGATGCGCCACAGCGATGACATCTTTTACGTGAACACCTATCTCGGAGTGGACAACTACACGTCAGCTGCTCGTGGACCGGCAACCGGTGGCCCCCTGGGACGACTTGGCTTCCTGAATCGTGCGGTTGGTCTGGGAACCTATGGAGCCCCCCTTGGCAATCAGACGGGCGATATCTTTGGCTTTGCTTTCGGCTACCAACACTTTATCGATCCACAGGCCTACAAGAGTATTCTGGTCGAACTGGGCGGTCGGGACTCCTACGGAGGAAACACCGCCCCGGGAATGTTGGGCATCGGTCTACGATACCAACAGGCGCTCACCCGACAGGTTCTCCTTGTTGTTGATGGTGCTGCCACGGTAGATGAGGACGGCGAGGTCTCTCACGGTGGACGCGCAGAGCTTCAGGTAAAATTCTGACGGCTTAGTTAAGCCCTTCAGGAAGCTTCTTCTCGTCCTGCTTGGCAAAACTGAGTTCGAGACCCCACTGAGCCTTCTCAGCGGAATCGCGGATTAGCTTGCAGAGCGAGTGAGCGATTTGCTCATTCAACGCAAGCTCGATACCGCGTCCATCCTTTGGATGCATACAGAGCAGTGGCTGCTTGCCATTGCCTGACTTCACTCCTACGCCAAACAGCAGGACAGGTTCTTCACCCAGCGGCAAGTATTGGCTCTCCTGATACTGAGTCTGAAAATCCGATTTTTCGACCTGCTCCTTGTGAGAGCGCTTGATCTCAACGGACTTAATCAACTCATCGCGAACCTTCGGATCGACCGCAGGTTGGGAACCACTTTCTGGCTGATCGACTTTCTGCTGCGATTGCAGCAGGCGGGACACAGCGTCCCACAGAACCTTTGCGTATCGCCGCGTCATCCAAAATCGAAATTCCTGACGCGCCTTGGTGTTCACGCGAAACAAAATCCTGTCTTCCGTAGCCACGTACGAAAGCTGCATTTGATGAAGCTGACTCATAATCTTAGAAGCAAACCCAGGGAGATGCCAAAAACGATTGGCGATATTCACTCCAAACACTGTAATGAAACCATTCTCTTGCCCCCTCATCAAGATCGAAAATCAATTTTGCGTTAAAGTTCTGAGAAATTCGCAGCTGGCAAACTATCAACAAAGTTTAGCAGAATCCTCGTTGAATGCGGCTGGAAACAGCGTATCCAATGGCGTGTTGAAGAATACTCCTCACATTCCTCCTTCTGAAAAAGGAAAATCAATACGCATCGTTCAGAGAGATCTACTCCCTGCCCGCCCGGCAAAGGTGCAGTCCAGCTTTGCGGTGTTTGGAGAATCATTGCTGGGGAGCGGATTTGTCCATCTGGCGTTGCTTACCGGAGCCATTGCGATTTTTGCTACCATCAAACAGCAGCAGCCGCCACAGGATACTCCGCCGCCTATTGAAGTGACATTTGCTTCTCTTCAAACTTCGGAAGCTGTCCCCGAGACGTTACCGGCAACAGAGCCGGTGTTACTGATTGATTCGCCAACGCGAAAGTTTCAGACTGATCCGTCGAAAACTCCAACCGAAAGAACTGCGCCTTTTGAGATTTGGGAAGACTTTACCACACCACCTGCTGAAAACCTGAGCGAGCCTCACGATACTCCGCCGGAATATTTAACTGTGGTGATGACTCAACAATCATCGGCAAGCTATGCGTTCCCGGACCCGCCCCCTCCTCCGGTTGTTGTTACCAAGCCGCCTCCGGTAGCTCCCGCTTCGACCTATCGAAAGCCCCCCTCTAAACCGACTCCTCCGAGTCCAAAAGTTGTTACCAATACCCCTTCCAAGCCATCGCCGCCAAGTAGAAAGGTAGTTACCACAAC
>JAHDCN010000129.1:0-3003 GCA_020629815.1 Verrucomicrobiota bacterium | reverse complement strand
GCTCAGGGTACGGTAACCGTTGAGGTTTCCGTTAGTACATCAGGAAGGGTCTCATCGGCCAGAGTCGTGAAGAGTTCTGGAAATCGCAGTCTCGATTCCGAAGCGGCGCGTTGCGCAAAAGGTGCTTCTTTTTATCCGGCGATGAAAAACGGCAAAGCGTATTCGACCAAAGCACGCATCCCGTTTTCTTTCCGGCTGAGATGACAGAATGCTACTCTGATTCGCTCAATTCCACGCCACGCAGCTTCGCGTGAACCTGAGCGACTTTGCCCATGTAGTGGTCCATCCGGTATTTGTTCGCCGCCAGATCGATGTGCTGCTTTACTTTCTCCTCTTCACCGACCGCCTCAAAGTAGAGAGCCAGATAAAGGTGGGCGTAGCACAGATGGTTTCTATCTTTCCCGGTCTCATCCGGTCCGGAACCGGCTGCTTTGAGCACATCTTCCACAGTGCCCTTTCCTGCAAACAGCAGATGCACCTCTTTCATAGGAACCCGTGAATCACCTTCGATCGGAATCAGCTTTTTCTGCGCTTCCTCAAAGCTCCCGCCTGGCGCCCTTACGGCACACAACAGATGCCAAACTGCGTTCTCGACATCATGCGAATTCACCGTCTGGTGCCGCTCAAATTGAGCCACGCCTTTTTCATATTCTTCAGCGTAGTAATAGGATAACCCCCGCTGCCAATGATGCGGATCACGCTCCGGATAGATCGTAAGGAACTGATCAAAGTCAGCAATCGATTCATCGATGCGGAAGTGAAAAAAATGATCCACTCCCCTTTCCTGAAACGCAGCACCACGGAGGTTGTTCCATTGCGCGCCTTCCTTGCCCTTTGTTTTCTCCAGCACCTCGGCAAACTTCTCCGCGCGATAGGCGGCGACCATTTCCTCGTAGAAATCGCGGTCGGTTTCGTCCTGACCAATCGCCGCAGTTAAGGATAACAAACAAAACCAAAGAAAGTTCTTCATCATCAAAATCTATACCCTATTCCGTATACCCCGAGCAAAAAGAAACGGAAGCCCTTTCGAGCTTCCGTTTCCAAATCGATCACAGGCAAGAGTGCCTGTGCTACAAATTCGTGCAAACTAAATCTTCAATTCCCATCCCTCGCGGTAGTCACGCTTGATCAGCTTCGCGGCTTCCGGAGTATTGGGTGAGGTGAGATTCGCTGAGTCCCACTCGACATTTTTGTTGAGTCGAACGGCGAGGTTTCCGAGCAGCACCATTTCGGTGAATGGCCCACTGTGATGGAAACCAGATAAAGCATTCTCAGGCTTACCAGCTTTGATGGCGTCATAGAATTCGTTGTGTGGATTTTCATCACGAGCCCGCAGAACGTTCTCTTCAGGGAAATCGAAACCATCCATCAGATTGCCCGGCTTCACGATCCAGTTATCCTTGCTGCGGTTGAAGAAAATCTTTCCTTCTGTACCGATCAAAACCGAACCATAACCACCCCGCTCGTCCCCTTTCATTCCTTCCAGAATGTCGGACGGCGGAAGGTTTTTCTCACGGATTTTTCCGCCGTCGATCTTGCTTTCCAGCGACCATTTATCCGGATTGAAAATCGCGTCTTTGTAGCCGTCGTACCAGACAAACTTCACAGGCTTTTTGCCTTTCCGTTTCGGGAACTGGTATTCGATCGTCGACCAGGTAGGAGGAGCAATATCACTCATGGCACCACCGCCATCGGCGATCTCGGTGCATTTCACGCTCGTTGGCGCACCCAGGTCCGCTGCCCAGAACGCCATGTCCATAATATGACAGGCCATGTCGCCAAGAGCACCGGTTCCGAAGTCCCAGTAACCGCGCCATTTGAACGGAGCAATTTTCGAGCTGTAATCGACATACGGAGCCGGACCGATCCAGAGATCCCAGTTGATGTGTGCCGGTGGATCTTCTTTCTCCGGCCACTCGGGCATCGCCTGTGGCCAAATCGGGCGGTTGGTCCAGGCGTGAACTTCCACGACGTCGCCGATCAGACCGGCGCGAACCAGTTCGACTACACGGCGCATGTGGTCTTCCGCGTGCGCTTGGTTCCCCATCTGAGTAACGACTCCTTTTTTCGCCGCCACTTCGGTAAGCATCCGGGCTTCCCAGATTCCGTGGGTAAGCGGCTTCTGACAGTAGACAGCACAGTCTTTGTTCATTGCCGCAATAGCTGCATGAGCATGAACGTGATCAGGCGTAGAAACGGTAACCGCATCGATCTTGTCCCCCTCCTCTTCCAGCATAATACGCCAGTCATCAAAGAACTTTGCATCCGGGTAGTCTTTGCGGGTTTTCACCCAACCACCACCGATGTTTGGGTATTTGGCCGAATCAACGATGTCACAAAGGTGTGTAATTTGGAATCCTGCTCCAGCAGAACCACTGATGTCACTGGCTCCTTTTCCGGAGGTTCCGATACCGGCAAGGGTGATTTTGTCATTGGCACCAAAGACTTTGCTTGGCACCACCTGGAAGTTCAGGGCTGCGGCAGTTACGCCGAGTCCCTTGATTACATTTCTACGGGATGTCTTTTTTTCCATAAGTTGAAAGTGAGAAGATGAGGGAACGAGCGCTTGCTCCCACACTTTCATAAAGTAACGACAACTGGCGGCACGGCGCAATTCGGCATTTCGAAAGAATCATGCCGTAAAAAGGGCTAAGTTTTTTTGGCTGAAATGAAATGCCCTTTTACAGTAAAGAATATGAAACGCCTGCTTCTCTTTTCCTTATTTGTTGGTCTTTGCGGAAACTCTTTCGGCGATTGGCCGGAGTTCCGTGGTGCCGGTGCTCAGGGGTTCGCACCCGACAACGCCAAGGTCCCGACTCTCTGGTCAGAGACAAAAAATATTCGTTGGAAGGTGCCCGTAGCCGGGAAAGCATGGTCCACTCCGATTCTCGTTGGCGACAAGATTTACATCACTTCAGCGGAAACCATTGGTGAAGACAAACTACACCTGACAGCCAGTTGCCACGCTGCAGCCGACGGAAAGGAAATCTGGAAAGAGGTCGT
>JAHDCN010000128.1 GCA_020629815.1 Verrucomicrobiota bacterium | reverse complement strand
GGAAATTTATGAGCACCGACGACTCAGCTGATTCTTCCACCGACACCACCGAAGCTACCGCAGTTCGCCAATTGGCGGTCTTCCTCCCGAATCGAGTAGGTGCTTTGCTTTCGATATTGGAGCTTTTGAAAGCGAACCATGTGGTGGTTTTAGGGCTTTCTGTTCAAGACTCCGTCGATGTGACAGTGGTTCGGCTCATCGCCAGTGACCCGGATACCGTCGAGGCGGTGTTTATGGAAAAGGGAATTCCTTTCAGCTCCAATGAATTGATCGTTGTGGAACTGAGTGAAGGCCCGGAGCAAATGCCTGAATGCCTTCGCTCTCTACTGAATGCGGAAACCAACATCCATTTCATGTATCCTTTGCTGACTCGTCCGGAAGGAAAATCCGCAGTGGCTCTCTGTGTGGAAGACAATGAGTTTGGCAAATCGATCCTTTCCAAGTCAGGATACCGCTTGCTGGTGCAGGAAGATCTGAGTCGATGATCTGATTTTAGCGAGTGGCTTGTCGAAACAGGGAATCGACAACATTGCGCACGTATTGCTCGTCTGAGAGACCTAGCGTGATTTCATCCGGGAATTCCGCGATCTCGCGAAAGTAATCGGCAATCTGAGAAAACACTTCCAATCGATCTCCGGAATCGAGTTGGTCCCGTCGGGAAACCGCATCGAGCGCGATGCGAGCTTCTTCGGGAGTCGTTCGCTGACGCAGTCTGGCTTCCAGATGGGGCAGGGTAGCAAAGGAATTTTCCCCACCAACAACAGCGTCCGAAATGGCCGGTTGTGAAACTTTCACCTCGCGGACGACCAGTGTTCCGGCAGCGATGTCACCCAGCCTCTGACAACGCTTGGTCAAAGCGCAGCTGATTCCGCCAAGGAGGTAAAACATCGAAGGCAGGATATCGAGATTGCGAAACAGATTACGGATAATGACCTGCTTCAGCGTCAGGTTTAGGCCTCGCTCATCGATCACGCGAAGTTTCATGAGCCGTTTGCCGATCGTTTGCCCGCGCAACAGCCACTCGCAGATCATGCCGTAAAAGGTGGTGACCACAAATTGCAGGACAATCATAGCCCCGGCTCCAAAATCGGAAAAGGTGTCTCCGATAACCGGGATTGCTGCGAAGATCGTTGAAGCGGCATTGAGAATGAAGCTGATCAAAATGATCAACGCCAGCACACAGAACCAATCAATTCCGAGGGAGAGGCACCGACTGACCGGGCTGGCGATCGGCACATGAAAGGTGACACCTTCCGGCGTTCGCACTTCCAGCGATGTCGTTTTGCCCAGCATGTCAGGTTGGCAGAGTGGTTGGTTCTTTCTTCCTGCCGCAGAATCCAAAGAAGGCGATCAGGATGCCCAGCTCCAGAACGCCAAAGCCGATTTTCCAGGGATAGATCTTCGGGCCGTGATATTGCGAGAGAAACGCCTCGATGATTCCAGCCCAGATCAGCATGATCGCAGCGCAGCCGATTAGAGTCAGGACATCGCCGCGGATACGTTCCAGTCTTTGCCGCAGGCGCAGATTCGTGCCCCAGCCGAACATGGCGCGAGCGATAACCAAACCGGCTTGCCCGCCGATAAAGATGGCCGGCAGCTCGAACGAACCATGGGGTAACAGCCACGCGGCGAGAAACGTCCCCTGACTGTCAGCGATGTAGTCGTAGGCTACCACACCGATAATGGTTCCATTGTAGAACAGCAGAATGATGGTGAAGATACCGAAGAGAAAACCGGTCACCATGGTCATAATTGTGACCTTGGTATTGTGAGTCATCAAAGTTGCGGAAAACGTATGCCTTCGTTCGAAGTCATCGAATTCCTGCTTCTCCTCTTTTTCCACACGGCTACTGGGCGACTCGTAGAGGTGACTGAATTGCGGCGGGATGAAATCCTGTTTCAGATCGTAATTAAATGCCAGCGCGACCGCACCAAACAAGCCGCCAACCAGGAATGTCCCAATGGAAAAAACAAATGCCAGCCAGCGTCGGCGAAAAGTTTGCGGCACTGTTTTCGTCAGCCACTGCCAGGGGCGAAATGGGATCGATTCGGCTCTGCGTTCGTGAAGTTTGGCGTAGGCCCGGGCAATGATGCCTTCGAGAAACTGAGCGGTCTCGGCCTCGCCTGCAAACGTCTTTAGTTTTACCAGATCGGAGGAAGTGCGCTGATACAGATAGTGAAAACGCTGGGCATCAGCCAACGGCATTTTCCAGTCAGGTTGGTCATCCTGCTTCTTCAGCATCGCACTGAGCTCATCCCAAAAGGGACGCTCCCGGTCGATGAATCTGTCCAAGTCTAAAATCACTTGGAAAGGGTAGGGACGTCGATCACGGATGGCAAGTTTTGGTTCTGGGAGAGTTGTATTGAAGTCGGCAGATTGCTATGGTTGGACTGATGAGTATCAATGTCACTGGACTGCCCTTTGTGGCCTACCCCTCGACTGACCTGGAGAAAAGCAAAGACTTCTACGAGCGGATCATTGGCCTTGAGTGCATTATGGACCATCCACTCGAGGAGGAGGGAAAACGATGGATCGAGTTCGATGTCGGTGAGAGCGCCATCGCTGTTTCAAATATCATTCCCCCAGCAGAGGGAGCCGGTGTGGGGGCAGCATTAGAGGTCGACGATTTGGACGCGGCCTGGGAGCTGTTGAAAAGAGAAGCAGTGGAGCTGAAAACCGAAATTATGGAATCTCCGGGGTGTCGATTCTTCGTGATTGGAGATCCGGATGGCAACGACTTGACGATTCATCAGCACAAGCAAATGTAGGTCGGGGATTTTGGCGTAAGCAAGATGAAGAATGAACAGATCAGCTTCGAGCGTTGGCGAAGATTTTTGGAAGACTTCGGATTAATTATTTGTGCGGCTTACGCAGGACTGGTGCTCTACTGGTCGATGTTTCCGGCGATCTATTACATGGAATGGATTTTGTGGGTTCCCGGCCTGTTCCTGGTCAGTACCTTGATTTTTGGCCTACAGACTTTCGCGATCTGGCTGGTGTCCCGTTGGAAGAAAGTTCCTTTCCGATTAAAAAGGATTCCTCTGGCGCTGGCGGTCCTTCCCGTGTTGGTCACAATTTTGTTTGTGGGAAAGATACCGCTGCGGGCTTCCTTTCTTTTGGCAAAGCCGACTTTAGAAAAAGCGGTGCGCGAGCATGCGGATGGTCTGGAGCAGGTCAGCCGTCGGGCGGATTATCACTACTCTGGCCTGTATGCGATCAAGAAAGCAGAGCATCGATGCGGCCGGAAAGATCGCATCTTCTTCGTGTTTCGAGATGACCACGAATCCGGCATCATTTACAGCGAATCCGGAATCGACAATCTCTGCTACAACGAAGGGAGTTCCGGTCACTTGATGGGCAAGTGGTATTGGATGAAAGAGGATTGAGGTTACCTGTTTTCAGGGGCCGCCTGTTGGGCCTGAGAATTGAGAGCGATTCCCCATCCTCCGTTTCGCAACTTTTAAGAAAATTGAGGGTTTCTTTTTTACGTCCGGTTTCCTGGCGAGAAATCGCTCCACAACCCGTGATTCCCGGATAAGATTTTTACACGATGTCCCTGATACCTTTGGTTACCGAAATTGCACTGCGGAGTGGCTGTGGCGATAAGCCGCGATGTGAAGCTGTGCTCGCCGAGGCTCAGTCGAAGCGAGGTTCGCTGGTCGAGGCTTTGCTCGATGCAGAGTTGGTCAACGAAGAGGACTTCGCCAAAAATCTCGCCAATGGGTCAGGGTTGGAATTTTTCGAAAAGTCAGAACTCGATTTTTCGACACCGCTGCACAACCGTTTTCCTGCGAAGCTGGCGCTGCGTCATCGGTTGCTTCCGGGGAAAATTGATGGCCGTGATGTGTCGCTGATGACCTTCGATCCTTTTGATATCGAGGCACGTCAGGCGGTGGGGCGTGAGCTGCCGAAAGATGTGACCTGGGTGATCGGCACCCGATACCAGATCATGGAAGGCTTGCGCCAGGGCTATGGTGTGGGTGCAGAGAATTTCGATGAGTTGATTGAAGGCCGGGAAGCCGTTCTCGAAGACGACGATCTTGCCCAGGAGGTGACGCAGCTCGACGAAGAGGACGAAGAAGCCTCCGTGATGAATTTCGTGAACCAGATTTTCCGCGAAGCGTTGCGCGAGCGGGCTACTGATATTCACATTGAGCCGCTGGACAAGAATCTGCGAATCCGCTACCGCATCGACGGTTCGTTGCAGGAAGTCACCGTGCCGCCCGATATTCGGGCCCTGCAGGCATCGCTGATCTCGCGTTTGAAAATCATGGCACAGCTCGACATCGCCGAGCGACGCTTGCCTCAGGATGGCCGGATCAATCTCGAGCTGGATGGAGAGCCGATCGACGTTCGTGTCGCGACAATTCCCTCAGTAAACGGCGAGAGTGTCAGTTTGCGTTTGTTGACCAGCAAAAGCTTCGATATGGGCATGCTCGGCCTAGACGAAGAGTTGCAAAACACCATCAACGAATTGCTTGAAGCTCCGAATGGAATCATTCTGGTCACCGGTCCGACAGGTTCCGGTAAATCGACGACATTGTATGCCTTTCTGCGGCAACTGAACACCAAAGCAACGCGGATCGTCACTATCGAAGACCCGGTCGAGAACAAACTCGACGGGGTGATTCAAATTGCCGTGAAACCGGAGATTGGGCTCACCTTTGCCAGTGGATTGCGCAGTATTTTGCGTGGCGATCCGAACATCATCATGGTCGGTGAGATGCGAGATCTCGAGACGACCGATATTGCAATTCGTGGTGCGCTGACAGGTCACCTTGTTTTCAGTACGCTGCACACCAATGACTCCGTGGCTGGCATTACCCGTTTGCTCGACATGGGTGTAGAACCATTTCTAATCGCTTCCTCCGTCCGGGCATTTCTGGCGCAACGCCTGGTGAGAAAATTGTGCCACCAGTGCCGGAAGAAGAAAGAAGATGTCGATATCGAATACCTGAAAACAATTGGGTATCCGGAAGATTGGAAAGATTCGATCATGGAAGCAGTCGGCTGCCGGGCCTGCCGAGATACCGGCTACCGTGGCCGAATGGCAATCATCGAACTTTGTGTCGTAACACCGGAACTATCCGAACTCATCACCTCCAACGCCACCTACAACGAGCTAAAAGATCAGGCGGTCAATGGCGGTATGAAAACCCTGCGAAACTACGGCTGGGGCAAAGTCGCAGCAGGGGAGACCACTCTGGAAGAAGTCCTCTCCAATGTGGATCATTGATGCGTTAGAAAATGGGTAACGGTCCCACTTTGCTAAACTCGCCACAGCACGATCACCCCGGCCAACGCAATCACAGCACCAAAGAATTCCCGGCTCAGCTCAATTCTGGGATCTTGCGCGGACATACCGGCTTTGCCGATATCGAAGGCCTTGTCGCCGAAAACATTTTGCCAGAGCCCCGGGCCTGTGGTGATCATTTCCACAAGGCAGGCGATCACAGCAAGAACCAGTAACCAGGTCGGAATCTTTTTCCAGATGGCAATGATGAACAGAATACCGATCAACAAATAAAAGCCGAACCACAGAGTGGCGTCGAGGTGTGACGGTTTGTAGTAAACCTCTGGATCCAGATCGTTGACCTGAAATCCAGCAAAGACAAAAAACAACAGAGCGGCAATCGCGAATCCGATAGTGCGTGGCAGGCTTTTCTTCATTTTGAGTCCGCCGGAGGTTTCGGTTTCGGCGCGGGTAGATCGAAGATCGAAATGACGTTCGGTTCAACCCGAAAATTCGTGCCGGTGCATTCGGTTACGTAACGAAACAGATCGATAGTCCGGACCTTGCGCAAGTGCAGGGTCGCAGTCCGTTGGCTCTTAGCGAGACTGACGAAATTGGGACCATCGGGAGCAACCAATCCTTTGGCATAGTGGGAAACGACAGGAAGCAGCTCTGTCAGAGGTGCTTCCTCAATGCTCAATTCTTCGATTTGGGAGCTTTGAATCAGGGTGAAATGTGGATTCCGACCGGCGATTTGGGGCTTGCCTGATTGGAGGTTCTCCGGTGAAGCGATCACGATGGCTCTTGGATCAAACCGCAGGGACGTATTGGTCAACTCGGTCATATACTGTAGGACGGTCAACAGCGAGACATCCCCCATTTCCATGGTAAGAGGACGGGACGCTGGATTCTCCAACTCGTGGGCTTTGATGACAAAATTCGGGGGAGCGTCTTTCGAGCAGAGCTCCCAGGCTTTCATGCGAAGGAATTCGATCCCGGTTCCAAGATCGGCGTCAGCTATGGAGAATTCCGGAATCTTAGCAGAGCCCAACTCTTTCAGCTGAGCATTGTTGGAAGGAGGGATGGGCCGTTTCGCGCGCAGAGTTTTCAATCCGGCCAGATCAGCTTTAGTGCCGATCATCACACCGTGGGTGTCGATCATCAAGGTAGTCCCGGTGGTATCACCGACATACTTAACGACCTGGGAAAGGGGAACGTTGCGGAGGGAAAGGGAAACTTTCGGATCGGTCTTGCGCAACTCCCCGGTAGGATCGTAAAGCAGGAAGTTTGCAGGTGTCCCATTCAGCTCTCGTGCTTTGATGCCCAGATATTGGAGCACCGAAGGCAGGTCAGCTTCTTCGAACTCGACTGAGTCGAGAATGAGCTGATGCACTGGTGTTTTGGTCTGCGCCTGTAGCAATGTCGCAGTTCCGAAAACGAGAAAGAAAAGAAGCCGAGTCATGGAAGAACCTCCGGCCTCACTCTACACAGAAACTGCCCTGAATGGCAATACCGGTGAGAGAAAAAGCAAGCGGCGAGGTCCTTCTTCAGTCTGAAATGGCTGCTTTAAATCCAATGCTGTAGTTTGGTTCTGGCTGTATAAGAAGGAATTGATCTTCGGTAACGAGAGCTTTTCTTCGAGTGCCATCTTGAAGTTCAATTTCCAGCTGAATGGCGTCGTCTTCAATCGTGGTAGTGATCGAAAATTCCTTCAGTTCTGTTTCGTTCTTCGCGCGCACTCCCGTTGAGATCTTTCCCTTTCCGCCGTCTTGCAGCATCATTTGAGGAGCCGAAACCAGCTTCATTTCGCCAGTGGTTTTGATTTCATCAAGCCCGGTAAAAAGAATCCCTCCGGAGTTACCCAATAGCTTCGATTCTTCTGCAGTGATTTGAACTTTCCCATCACCTTCGAAAATCTTTACCTCCACTACCACGGCTTTTCGTGCAGCCTCAGTGGCGGATATGATGCTATCAGCAAGGAACTGATGTAACTTTCCAGAACGAATGATCTCGCGATCAGATTCGTTGGTGATAAAGCCGGCTTCGATCAGGATCGCTGGGATCGAAACCTGTTTAAATAGAGCAAAGTTTGCTTCGATCAGAGAAGCTCGCCGTTTTGCGAAAGGGTCTTGTTCGATTTCACCCCTCAGGCGTTCAGCAAAAACAGCACTGTCGGCGTGCTGGGGCGATTGCCATCCCGGTATGTAGATCTCTGTGCCGGAACGTTTGGCTTCCCTTGAAGAATTGTGGTGCAACGATACCAGTAAGGCTTTCTGATCTACTGCTTCTGCCAGTCCGTTGATCAACATGCCCCGCTTCTCGAACGGGATCATGACATCCTCCGGATTCAAAACGTGAACCCGATGTCCGGCGTTTTCCAACTTTGCCTTTACAACCTGGGCAAACTCTTCGTTCAGCTGCCGCTCAGTCAGATCTCCAAACTTGGCACCTGTATCCACTCCGCCGTGTCCGATATCGATGATCACCAGCTTCTTCGATTCATCTGCGTCTTTGGCCTGAGATGGATTCACCAGTGAAATACCGAATAAAGCGAAGACGAGAA
>JAHDCN010000595.1 GCA_020629815.1 Verrucomicrobiota bacterium | reverse complement strand
TTATTCGGCACATGCACGATCAGCGGATCAAAGTGGGGCCGCTCCTTAGCTTCGAAGATTTTCTCCACCGCATCCGGATCGAGAGCATCGGCTCCCAGACCGTAGACGGTCTCTGTCGGCAGGGCCACGACATCGCCGGATTGCAATACGGAGACAGCACGGTTCACCGCGAGGCGAACATCGGGTTCAAAATCAGTTTTTACCACTTCGGTCAGCATTCCTGAGAGAGAAAGTTCAAATTGAGTTTTTATGATCCGCGACTTCACGCTATGCTCAACACAAATTGTGAGCGCCACTGTTTCCACTTCCCGTTATCGCAACCTGATCCTGATTGGCTTTATGGGATCAGGAAAGACGTCTGTGGGGCGTCGAGTGGCCACCAGCCTGGGTTTTACCTTTGTCGATACGGACGAGGAAATCGAGAAAAGTGCACGCAAGTCGATCCCGGATATTTTCGAAGAATCGGGCGAGGACCGGTTTCGTGAGCTGGAAACTGAAGCTTTGCGCAGTTGTGCTGACCAAACCGCTCAGGTAATTTCGACCGGCGGTGGTATTATTCTCCGTGAAGAAAACCGGGAGATTCTCAAGGAGGCAGGCTATGTGATCTGGTTGCGCGCTTCACCTGAGGTGATTCTTGACCGGGTCAGCCGCAGCAACGACCGCCCCCTGCTGGAAACGGATGATCCGGGCGAGACCATCCGCAATTTGCTGGATGATCGGTATCCACTCTACGAAGAGTCCGCCGACCTTCCGATTACTACCGATGATTTGACGCTGGAAGAAACGATCTACGGCGTGACCGAATCGGCGCGCGTGGTAATGGGAGTGGTGTGAGTTATCCGGTTAAATTCTGGGAACTTTCGAAACGAAAGAATAAATCGCCGGTTCCCGACAAATGCTACGCTTTGGGCAAACGAGGATTGAAATCCCCGCCTTTACTAAGCGGTCCCTTCGGGACAAGAAAAATCAGTTTGTGCAAAAACAGCTATCGATTCACTCCCTTGTAGCGCGTAAAAGCCAAATCCTGTTTTTCCAGAGAAGCAATCACTTCTGCATCGGAGATTGTCCCGAAATCTTCCTGGAGAATATTCCCGACCAGCGCAATCGCCTGCGGGTGATACTGCACATTGTGGCCGGAGAACACGCCGATCTCGCAGTAGGCGCCAGTGACAAATGTGCTCTCAATCGGAACGATGCCGTCACCGTTCGCCTGAAGAAGCAGGGAGTTTTTCTTCAGGCCGGAAATGGAATGGAATTCGGCGCCCGG
>JAHDCN010000127.1:6078-7849 GCA_020629815.1 Verrucomicrobiota bacterium | reverse complement strand
AGCTTGGCTAACTCATCAGTGAGAGGTTTGGCTTCCTTGGCAGTTTGTTCCTTTCTGGCAGGCGCGCCTTCCGTCGAATAGGTGATTTGTTCAATGGTTGCAGGATCCAGCGCTTCGCCCAGCTTGGGAATCGGGAAACGGTAGAGGCCGCCATACTGGTCACTCACGATGAACCGGCCCTTGTCGTCCTGACACATCGCCACCCACGAACCCTGATCATCGCGAGGGACAGAATAGAGTAGTTCAATTTTGAAACCCTCAGGCAATCGGATACGATCAGGAGCGGTAGCGCTGGCAGTTGGGCTTGCCTTTTTTCCCTGAAGCTTGGCTGCGGCATCGAGTGTTTGCCTGGCTTTCTTGCCTTTGAGTGCCCGAAGTTTCAGGTCTTTGAATTCCACCTTCATCGGTGCGCCTCTATGTAGCTGTAAGCCGAGATGGCCTTTGGCGATAGCGTCCGGGTGGTTCTCGGTAATATCGACGGTCACTACATCATTGACCAGGTGGATGATGCGATTGCCAACGGCAACGATACGCAAGGTGTTCCACTCTTCGCCGTTCAATTCGGCTCCATCGCCGACCTCACCTGTCACTTCGACCAGCTTCTTATCTCCCTTCGCATTTACCTTTTGACCGCGCTGGGCGATGATTCCGCGTTTGCCGAATTTCTCCCCATACAGCATGCCGAAATACTCCTGCTTGGGATGCAGATCGGCCTGGTAACCCATCAGAGCCAGATCGCCGGGTTCACCGAAAACCTTGCTGCGGTATTGAACCCCAGAGTTGTTTCCCGCAAACTTCACTTGGCAGGAAAATTCAAAATCTTTGACTTCGCCGCCCTGCCAGATCAGGAACGTATTCGCCGGGATCGGTGCGTCTTCTTTGGTTTCGCCAATGATCGTTCCGTTTTCGACCCGCCAGAGATCGTCTTTGCCCTTCCAACCACTGAGGTCTTTGCCGTTAAACAGATTTTGGAATTCCTGCGCGGATAGGTGAGTGAAGCCGAGCGCTATAATGGCGAAGGCTATGAAATGGAAAAGAAAGAATCGCTTCATGGGCTGTAACAAGTAGTGGTGATTTTCATTCATAGATCGCCTTTATCAGAACGATCTGCCGGTATTATTGTAATATTTTAGAGAAACAGCTCCCTTCGGGCTTCGCCTTTGTTGGCTAATTTGAACGGTCGACCACTGGCGGATTCTTCTTCCAGATTGGGATCAATGCCAAGGCGCCAGGCGATGGAGGCGTTGAAATCGGTAACATCCAAAACATTCTCGTTCGCATGTTTTCCGTCCTTGGTGGTGGTCCCATAAATCTGACCGGCTTTCACACCCGCTCCTGCCATCAGACAAGTAAAGCCATCTGGATGGTGATCCCGTCCTGCGTTGGGGTTTACTTCCGGCTTCCTGCCAAACTCTGTCGATACCACGACCAAAGTGGAATCCAGTAATCCCTTCTGACTCAGATGAGTGAGCAGCGCGGAAAGCCCACTGTCGAGATTTTTGGCATTGGCGGGCATCCTGCCGTAGATGTCATCGTGGTAGTCCCAGCCTCCCAGATTCACTTTGACGAATCGCACGCCTCTTTCGACCAGCCGCCCCGCCAGTAGACAACTGCGACTGAACTCGCTCTTATCATACAAATTGACAATATTCGGGTTCTCGTTTTTCAGCTCAAAAGCATCGATATCTTTGGAGTTCATAAACTTCAAAGATCCCGAATAGGTATCCATATAGGATTGAGTGTCCTTAGTTCCCAGATCCTTTTGAAAATC